>ONJR01000087.1 GCA_900318195.1 uncultured Planctomycetota bacterium | reverse complement strand
TTTGCGTAGATCGCATTGATCAAACCCGCCGATATGTCGTTCTGCGTTATTAACGAATATAGAACGTCTGCCTTTGCCGGCGACATTAAGGGCTCCTTGTGTTAGATTTATCGAATTTGCGTCGCGCGCGCGACGGCGACTGATCCCTGTAGTCTATTATACTCAAAATATCGCGCGCCGACAAGAATCGGGTTGTCTAATCTTGCACAAGGCGATGAACGACGCGCGCCGTTACGGCTCAATTCCTTCTTCGCGCAGAACGCGCTCGTAAATGTTGCGCGCCTGTTTTAGGGGCGCGAATGAGTTTTTAGAGCGCATGAGTTCGTAGAGTTCGTTACAGAATTTCTTGACGGCAGGATGTAGCGTGTGCTGGCTTCCTCTGTTCGTCCACCATGCAAACAAGGTCTCGACGCTGAACTTTTTACCGTTGTACGCGCGATTGGCGGCGATCGAGTCGCATACCATTTCAAGCGCGTACTGATAAGGCATGAGCAACGGACGAACCGTATTGCTGGGTAAGAGCGAGGCGCCGTTTTCGTCGACGTTCTCGAGCCAATATTCGAAATGATGCCTATTGCGTCCTCGATGATGTAGCCATGCTAGCGAGTATCCGCCGTTGAATTCGCGGCATAGTCCTACCGGCGAGCGTCTACCGTTGAAATATCGCACCGATTCGAGAAATTCGGTCGGCGAGAATTTCGACCAGTCGTGCGTCAATCCTCGCCATGGTATTCCGGCGTAGAAGCTGTATTGTAGTACGTACAATTTATGCAGCGTAACGATACGCAGGTGCCCGAAGAATCTTGCGAGGTACGGCATGGCGAGCGCGCGCGCGTAGCGTGTGATAGCGAGGCGGTTCTTATTGGCAAATTTCGGGTTGTGTCGCAACTTGAGGGCTTGTCTTGCCGTTTCGGCGTATCTTTTTGGACGTGATTTCATACGACTTCCTTATGTGCGGCGCAGCGCGTTTGTAAAGACAGCCGGGTCGAATCTGTTACGATTCGTTCCCGGCTATCGGTAATTTCCGCGCAATGCGGTAATTTTATCTACGACGCGTTATCGGTTCGATTCCAGTTTGGGAATATTGACCCATTCGAAATTAGCCTTTTCGCGTAGCTTCTTAATCCAATCGTTGTGGAATTTTTCGATCTTAGCGTTATTGATCTGCATCAGAACGTTCTCGAGCCCCATTTCGCCGTCGATTTTTTCGTATGCAGCGGGGTCGATTTCATCCTTTTCGATTACTTTCATGACGAAGACGCGATCTTTCGGCTGGTTGGCGACGACTCCTAACGCGTCCTTATCGAGCGCGTAGGCTGTTTCGTAGAAGTCCCAACCTGGCGCGACGATTTCCTTATTGTCGCGCGCCGCTTGTTCGACCTCAACTCCAACTTCGCGAATTTCAGAGGGACTAGCGTAGTATGAGCCAAAGGAGGACGAGAACCACGAGAATTTTTCCGTTTCGACGACGTTACCGCGCATTTCTTTTGCAGTCGCGTCGAAATCGGCGCCGCCTTCGACTTTCTCTTTGAACTCGTTCGCCGCCTGGTATGCGAGATTCTTGGCTTCGCGTAGTTTCCAAGCGAGCGCGACCTCGTCTTTAATTTCGTCAAATTCCGGTAGCGTCTGCGACTTGGAGTCGACGACGCGATAGACGTAGAAGACGGTCGGCGGATTATAGGCGACGGAGGGGTTCTCTTCCGGATTATAGAGTCCGACGCGCCGCGGCGAGAACTTGAGAGGCGCGGACGAGAAGATTTGGTTCAATTCTTCGCTCGGCAAGACGTCCATAACGACGGCGTCGTCGCGCGTAATGAGCCCAGGCTTCGTCGCGTCTTTATTCGCCTTCGTGGTCGTGACGAGGTACTGCATTCCGTTGTCTTCGGCGAACTTCTTGAGATCGAAGTCGGTCGCGTAGGTTTCGTCGGCTTTTTGCGAGTTGAGGAAATCCGTTTGCAGCGCGGCGCGCGCTTCCGCCATTTTCGCTTCGATGCGCTCGCACGCAATGCGTCGGCGAATGACGCTTTCGACCATATCGAGGGGCATATAGTCGGGATCGGCGTTAGTCGCCGGAGCTTCCGCCGGGGCTTCCGCAGGAGCGTCTTGCGTTGCGGGCTCTTCCGCCGGAGCTTCTGCCGGTGCGTCTTGCGTTGCGGGCTCTTCCGCCGGTGCGTCTTGCGCTGCAGGCGTTTCCGCCGGGGCTTCCGCAGGAGCGTCTTGTGTTGCCGGGGCTTCCGCCGGCGCTTCGGCTACGGGTTCCGCTTCTTGCTGGTAGGAAGCGAGCAACGTCGCTTGCCGCAAGGTCATAGCGCCTTCGTTTTCAGCCGGCTGTTCAGTCGGCGCATTTTCATTATTCGGCGTCTCGGCGGGCGCGTCTTGCGTTGCCGGCGCTTCGTTAGCAGGTGTTTCCGGCGCGGCGACGTCGACAGTCGGCGCGTCTTCCTGCGGTAGCGTTAAGTTATTGAGGATATCGTCAGGAGTAGCGGTGATCGACGGCGCGTCGTCGCCTAGCCCAATCGCGTCGGCTTGCGGCAACGGTTCGGCAGGCGCGGCAGGCGTCGACGGCTTGGGCATACGGAACTCTTCTTTATGCTCGTCGTAGTACTTCTGGACGTCTTCCATGGAGATGGCGTCGAGCGTTTCGTCGTTAATTTCAACGCGCGCGAGTTCCATTGCGAGCTTCGTCGGCTGGGTAAAACCTGGCGTTTCGCTATCGGGATGGTATTCGATGTTCTTGTACTGTTCGTAGAAAGCCTTCGCTTGCGCTTCGGACGGCTCATTGACTTGTCCTACGAAATCTCCGGCGTTAAAGGACGCGACCTTTAGTTTGAGCGCGCAGTTCATCGCTTCGTAGGCGAGGAGCTTGTCTTCGGCAGCGGTAGGTAGCGCGCCGTGTCCGAACGCGAGTTGCGCGACCGTGCCGCGATTGAGGTAGGGATTTTCCATGGGCGCGAGTCGCATTCCGGCGTCGACCTTTCGGACGAATCGATCAATAGCAATCTGTCCTTTGAGGATCTCGTTGAGTTGCGATTCCGTCAAGCCAGCGGCGCGCAAGCATCTCTTGAGAGCGTCGCTCGGGTAGGAGGCTGCAGTCGGTCGTTGCGCGTTCGGATCGTTCGAATCGGTTTGCGGGTAGACCTCGAGTCGTGTTAGTCGAGTGAGATACTCCATAACGGCTGCGTCGCTTGCGACGAGTTTCTCTCTTCTAGCGTACTGCTCGATGAGCCAGCGATCAACGAGTAGCTCCGAATTGCTCGTACATACGGCAAGTTGTAGGCGCAGGAAAATCAGATCGGTCGAGGGCGCGCCGTTCAGTTCGCTAGCGACGCCAATGAGGTTCTCGAGAAAGCCCTGGAGGCGCATCGCTTCGGCGCGATATTCAAGGAAATCGTTATAGCTCAACGAGCCGAAGGTCAGCGTTTTTGCAACGTCCCCGACGTAATGAGGACCCGTTCCCTGATTCCGCGTTCCGACGCATTGTAGCATCGAGCCGAGCGCGATGAACGAAAACATCGTAAACAGAGTGAGGCCCGCCATCCAAGCGCGTTGATTGCGGCGGAAAATGCTAAAAGGATTGTGTTTGGCCATTGGAATATTCTATTCTAACGCGTGTCTAATATATGCTAGCGCGCTCGCGCAGAGCGCTTCGGTGAGGAGCGCGACGCGTTCGCTCGGTTAAAAACGACGTAAAACTGCCGCGCGTCGCGAACCGAGCGATCATGTCGATCGATCCAGCGCGCGGACAGCCAATTACGCGATCATAATTCCCTACAGTATAACGTATGATTTCCTTTTTTCAAAGGGCGAATGGGAAAAAAAGGGTCTTTGTTTTAAGTTTTTTAACGATTCTGACGATAATACTACCGAGCGACGCCGGTTCGTTGCGCGCGCTTACAGAAACTCGATAGAAAGAAAGTTCACAACGCGCCTCATGCGCGCAGGAAAGGGAATCGCTATGACGTTTACGCACGTTCGTTCGCCGTTGTTCGGCGCGCTTCGAGTTTGCGGCGTATGCCTTGCGCTCGTCTTCTGCGCGCGCGCGGCGATCGGGCAGGAGCGTGTCGCAAGTCGCTTCTTGTGGTCCGAGCTGGCGCCGGAGACGCTCGCGTCGACGTCGTCTGGGCGCGCGCGATCGCCTTTTGACGGAATTGCTCCCGCGCTTGACCCTAGCGCCGCGCGCGCTAGCGCGCCTATCGCGCTGGATTTCACGCCGGTCGCCGAGCCGGAGCTTGGTTCGAGCGCATGCGCGCAGACGACGCGCGGAATGGAATTTTCGCAGGACGTCGTAGTTCGCGGTTCGGTCAATCTTCCATCGATTCGCGCGATCCAATTCTGGGGCAACGCGTATTCCGGCAGCGGTCGCGTCGATCCCTATGGGGACGAGGGCGGGCGGATAGCGAGCAATAATACGGGCGCGTCGGTCGGACTCACGTTGCCGCTCGGTTTGGCGACGATTTCCGGTTTCTACAACTACCACCGCGATCGTGAATTTTTACCTGGCGGTCGAATGGAGCAGAAGGACAATTCGTACGGTATGGCGGCGTACATGAATTTGGGCGGCTTCTATTTTGCGGCGTCAGGATTCTACGGGGACGATAAATACCGGGGTCGCGGCGTCGCGACGGTCGACGCCTCGGGCGCGGCGACGCGTTTGAGTCCTAGTTTTGGCGGCAGCCAATCGACGGGCTATTTTGAGACGGGCTACGAGATGATGAGTCTTGGTATGTTCGTTCTGAAGCCTTTCGGTTCTTACCATTATTCTAACGTTCGGCACGGTAAGTTCGACGCTGGCAATTTTGCGACGGTCGCCGGTAAGCAGAAGTACAATTCCTGCCGCATGACGCTTGGTTCGCGAATCGACCTCAACCTTGCCGGTTTGGACGTCTTTACGATGCAGGCGCGTATGGCGTGGATAACGGAGTTGCGGTCGAAGGCTGAATCTTTCACGAGCTTCTGTTACGGACGCGTGCCTGGCACGGTAACGCCGGCGTCGCCTTATTACGTCGGTAGCGGGGCTGGTAAGGACGCGTTCTGGGGCGGGGTCGGTCTGCGCCTTTCGCTAATGGGAACTTTTTCGTTGGCGGTCGACTACGATACGATTTATTCTAAGCGTCATACCTTGCACGAGGGTAGTTTCGGTCTCCTCTTTGGATTCTAATCGTTTTCATGAGTTTTTGGCGTTCGCGCCGCTTTTTCTCTTGCAGATTGTGCGCGACGCTCTATACTATAATTGTGGTTCGCCGCGTTTACCGATCTCGTTCCCCACGCTTAACGACGGCGTTCTTAGCGGATCGACGCGCGTTATTCCACAGCGTTCGGCTAGTTTTGGCGTTCGCGCCGTTTCTTTAACTGCATGGGTTATGTTATGACGACTTATGGTATGGACGACGAAGGCGGCTTCGCAGGCGACGACGGTTACGATCAAGCTTACGAGCGCGGCGGTCTCAACGGCGAGTTCACGGACGCGGGCGAGTCGAAGCTCTCGCCGTGCGCGAAATCGACGTTTTCGCGTTCACAAGGGGTCGAGAAGCCTCCGATTGCGAAGGCAGAGGCGCGCCTCGAGTGGGCGACGACGGCGATCAGCGCGATCGCGTATCTTGCTTCGCTCGCCGCGATTCTTATCGCGGTCTCTGATTCCTGGCGCGCGTTTTCTCATGGAGCGCGATTTGGCGTCTTGGCGGCGATACTGGGATCGACGTACGGACTTGCTTTTTTCTTTCGGAAGTACAAACGCGCGTTGCCGGCGAGCGTTTTCTTTATCTTCGGCGCGCTCTTTTTGGGGATAGCGCTTGTCTTTGTTCGCGGGGTAGACGCAGCGAACGACTCGGACTCCCCGGAGCTTATCGAATTGTTTTCCGACGGCGCAGGTCTTGTCTTTGCGCTGGATGAGCCGCAGGTAGGCGCGAATAACGCGACTTCTCGTGATTTTGCGGGCTACTGGGCGGTTGGCGTTTTTCTCCTGGCGCTGACGCTTTCCTCTCCGACGTTGCACGTGCTGACGATTCTGATCTGTCTAGGTTGGTCTGCGTCGTGTTCGATGGGTTACGTTTCGCCGAGCGTCTTGGTTTTTAGCGTATTAGGCGAGCTTTGGGCGTGGCGTCGGGACGACAAAGTGATCGCTATGCTCTATATTGCGTTGGGAATCTGTGTCGTCTGTTTCGACGGTTCCGTGTGGAACGACAAGATGGCGCCGGCGTTGGCGACGATCTTTGCGGCGCTCGTCTACTGGATCGGGGCGACCTTTAAGAACGCGATTGTTCGCGGGGTTGGGCTCGCGCTCGGCGGTCTCGGGCTCGGGATTATGACGTTTCCGCAATATTGGCAGGAGTCGACGCCGTATTTCATGACGCGTTTGACGGCTGAAACGGAGGTTGCTTCGGTCGATTCGCGCGTTTCGACGACTCTTTCGCTGATCTTTTGCGCGATCTTTATTCTGTTTGCGGTCAAGATGATCATAACGGGCGCGTCGCGCAGTAGCGTTCGCTTGTGGTTCGGGATAGGACTCTCGGTCTTTTGGCTCTTTATCTTTGCCGGGGTCGCGTTGCACCTTCACGGGGCGCAACGCGGCGCGTATACCATGCTCTTCGGCGCGTTGTCTTTTTTCGCGGTCTACGAGGCGGAGAAGTACCTTGAGCGCCAGATCGGGGAGAACTTTGCGCGCGAAGGGGACGAGCGTCTACCGACGACGGACGGCGCGCTCGACGATCCAGAGTTCGACGACCTCTTTGATCGCGAGTATCGCGAGACCGTTAAGAACAAGAAGATACCGGTGGAAGCCGCATGGAATCGGTTCTACGACGTCGCGCTGGAGAAGATGAATCCGCTCGCGCTCGGCGGTACGATCGCGCTACAGTTCCTCTTCCTGTACATGGCGGCGGTCGGCGGCGCGCAATGAGCGCGACCGGCGGAAACATAACGAGACTTTTCAACTTTTTTTCAGGTTCGCCGCTTGACCTTTTTCAGATTCAAGGTAAAATGTGCCGCAGTCGAGCTTGATTCGACTGTAAGCCCGCGTAGCTCAACTGGCAGAGCGTAGCATTCGTAATGCTAAGGTTGGGAGTTCGATTCTCCCCGCTGGCTTTCATATAACCGAATTCGTCCTTGCGACGAGCGCCCGCGTAGCTCAACTGGCAGAGCGTAGCATTCGTAATGCTAAGGTTGGGAGTTCGATTCTCCCCGCTGGCTTGCAACATTTTCAAGTTGTTCTTTTTTCCTCCAACCGCCTCGTATGGGGCGGTTTTTTTATTCTTGGTCGTCGACGTTGGCGCATATTAGGCGACGTCGTGCGGAAACCGTTGGCAAGCGCCGCGCCGGGGGCTCGTCAGAACGTTGAAATGCTTTATAATAGTGAACCGGAACGTCCCGGTCTAGTCAAACATTATGCGGCGCGAGCAGGCGGCGCGATAGATTATGGAGTCAACGTAAACGTTATGAAAGCGATCGTTCTTTTTTCCGGAGGGTTGGATAGTATTCTCGCGTGCTGCGTGCTCAAGGAGCAGGGGGTCGAGGTTATTGGTCTGAATATGATCACGCCCTTTCACGACTGCTCGCGGGACGCGGCGAAGCGCGCGCAGGAGCTTGGAATTGAGCTGGTAACGCGCGAGTTCGGCGAGGAGTATATGGCTATGCTTGCGAAGCCGAAGTGGGGATACGGCTCGAACGTTAATCCCTGCATCGACTGCAGAACCCTCATGCTACGCGAGGCCGCGAAACTTATGGAGGAGCGCGGCGCCGAGTTCGTCGCGACCGGCGAGATTGCGGGTCAGCGTCCTAATAGTCAGAAGATTCACCAGCTGACGCTGATCTCGCGCGAGTCCGGGCTCAACGGGAAGCTGGTGCGTCCGCTGTCGGCGCGGATACTGCCGAAGACGGAGCCGGAGCTCGACGGTCGACTCGATCGCGAACGATTGCGCGCGTTCTCCGGGCGCGGGCGCACGAAACTCGCCGCGTACGCGCGTAGCGAGTTCGGAATACGCCAGATTCCGCAGCCTTCTTCCGGGTGCGTGCTCTGCGAAAACTCCTTCTCGCCCCGAGTGCGCGATATGCTCAAGCACAAAGAACTGCCGACCCTATGGGACGCCAAGGCGCTGCCCTGCGGACGACGGTTGCGACTCGACCCGAACGCGTACGTCGTCGTCGGACGCCGCGCCGAAGACTGCGACGCGCTCGACGAACTCTTCGCTTCCCCGAAACGATCGCGCTGCGTTCTCATTTACCCCGACAACTACAACGGCGCCTCCGCGTTGCTCGTTACCGACGAAGCGCCCGAGTTCGGCGACGAGAACCCAACGATCTCCGAAAAGCTCCAACAGTATATCGAGACCGCCGGCAGCCTCGCGCTACGATTCTCCAATCCCGACCGCTACCGCGTCGCGCAACCGAACGGTCCGCAAGCGCGACTCTTCCTCGGAGCGACCAAACGGATTATACCCCTCAAAGAGAATCCCGAAGTCGACGCCATTCCCATTATTCAGGAGCCTGACAAGAAGCCCAAAGCGCGCCCCAGCGACGCGAAGGACGCGCAATCGGGCGAATAGCTGATCGCGAGATTGCAAAAGGCGCGGCGCGCGCGTGGTTTTGTGTGCGCGTCGTGCGTTAAATTACGCATTTGCACGTTGCGACAATTGGTTGTTCTATGATGATCGTTTTTTCCTATTCTGCCATTTTCCTTGTCTTAAAACTCCTTTCACGACGCGCTTTACCCAATTTCTGCTTATAATGTACCCAATGGAAAACAGGCGCGTTCCCCACCGCGCGAAAGGAATAGAATGATTCAGTAGTAGGAGCGAGTAAAATGGCGCTTTATAACGAACTGCACGTTTTTATCGACGAGTCGGGCGATTTCGCGAACTGGGACGGTAAGGATCAACTTCTGATTGGAGGCGTCTTCTATTGGGGCGATTATGGCGCGGTAGACGCCGAACTAAAGGAGATTTTGCTCGATGCTATGCGGGCGGTATATGGCGCAGGTAATGACGATTATAATAATCTGCATTACAGTAACGATAAGGATCCGGATTATAATAATAAGAACGCTTACTGGCGTAAGAAAAATCAACTTCTCGCTGAGATCAGAAGTCGTCTTCAGAAAAAAAACGTACTTTGGGATAGTCTCGAAGGGTTTGTCCTGCGCTTCGAGCGCGACGTGCACGGTGATGGACGCGACTCCGAGCAATTGCTAGATAATCGATACGAGAGAATGCTCGAATTCCTCGTTGAGAAAGTTTTTCAACGAGCGTTTTGGTTAGGAACGAAGCGGCTCGTAAGTAACGGGACTATCCACTTTCACATTGCGAAACGAAAAACTGTCATTCATTATAAAAATGTTGGGGAAATCAGCGATATTGCTCGCAGGTTAGGCGAAAGGGGAACAAAGAGGAAAACCTCTTCGGGGTCAGATAAGAATCGGCGTAACGTAGATTCGCTCGAGGTTGACGGTCTATTAGATCCTAAGTTTCTGGAAGACGTCTTTGGACAGTTAATCAAACGTCTATCAGCAGAACCTGAGAATCCCTTCAGTTACGGGCGCGACGGTTCTGCTACGTTTGAGGTTAAAGAGATAGAATATAGCGCCGCTGACAAAAAGCTTAGTTCTGCGGGCTACTATCTAGCCGATCTATTCTTGGGACAGATTCGTTATAACCTAACGGCTAGCAAGCCCAGCCCTTTAATTGTGCCTTTTGGCGCTTCTCTTAACGAATGGAGGTACAGCCCGCCTACTAAGTTAAAGGAAAATTTACGATTGTTTATACGTTCGGTCGATGCCGAATCGTTTTGGAAGAACATAGTCCAATATTCAGAGTATACTAACGAAAAATTCGTTAGAGATTTTATCGCCTGTCTTTCCGTCGAAGAGAGGAATTTTGTCTTCGACAGTTATCGAGACGCTCTTTCGAAAGTACGCGAATTTGCCGACGCTCCTGGACTTGGCGGGCTTATTCGTAGTTGCCGAGCGTATCGCGCATTCCAGTATATCTGGGATGAGTTCAAAAAATCAAACGCGAAACTGCAGTGTAGCAAATTGGGAGACGATCTCAAGCTCATGAGGTTTCGGTTTGAACTCACGCTCGCTAATCACCTTGGAGATATAGCGACTGGGCGTAAGCTGGTTGCATCCTACGAGGCTTTTATAACTCAATCTAACCGCGATGTCTTCGCGGACTTCACGCTGCGGCAAAAGGCTGACTTTAGGGTCGATATGGCGTTGCGTTGCGCGGTGAATCATATTGACAATTTTGACTATAAAAGCGCTCTTACAGTTAACAAGAGCGCGCTCAAAGAGGTTGAAAATCAAAATACCGACGAAGATCGAGTTTGGCAAGGTCGATGTTACGGGTCGCTCGGGCAACTCCATGCGTTTAATGGCGAATTCACGGAAGCGGTTGCTAATTTTAACAGGGCGATCGATTTATTTAAAAACCTAAACTCGCAAGCCGACGTTGAATATGAACTCGTATTTATCGGGCACGTAATCTGCGACATGATGCGTGTTGCAACCGGTAATGAAAAGAATCAGGTCAGAGCTAAGTGGCTTGAGTTCACGAGGCAATGGAAAGATCTTCACCAGAAGCAACCTCTGCCCCAATGGAGCGATTTGGACGCTTTGGTCGAACTAACGTCGAAAAGCCGCTATATCTTCGCTCTAGTTGTCAAAGCGATGGCGTACTTTGCGAAGGCAGGTGAAATCGACGCGTTCCTTGATCGATGGGAAGGTTGCGATCTATGTAAAAAAATAATGGATTCTAATACGCGCGACAAATTTGAGCATCCGTACGAACTGATCTGCCAATCGATTGGGATTCTTTATGAGTCGCGAGCGAAAAAACAAAAAGCGCTCGATTACTACGGCTACGGCTACCAACTATCGAGAAACGGCGGGCTGATTATCGAACTACTCGGTCATACGTCGCTTGCCAGAGCGCTACGTTTGTCGAACGCGTCTCTCGACAAATGGCAAGCGTGGAACAAATCGCTGGAAAACATCTTCGCGCAGTTCGACGCCAACTATATTAACGACGTCTTCGGCGCCGATCGCGGCGCGATTGGGGCAAACGGCGCCTTTGCAACTTCGGACGACTATATCAGAAAGGCGGAGAAGTTTATTAGCGCGATACGATTCAATTATTGGTAAGCGATAGTGAACGGGATAGGGTATACGCGAGAGTAGGGGAAAGACACGATGAAACGTCAAAAGACATTTGCGAAGCGGATTGGTATTAAATCGACGGTAGCGTACGGACAGGGCAAGTACGCGATTACTACGTTCGGCAAGGGATCGAAAGCGGAGATCGCGGTACGGAGCGCGGATCCGCCAGAGGAGACGTTGCCGACAGAATCGGACGCCACGTTATCGATTCACGCGAAATTCGCCAAGGCGGGACGGGACGGTCGGGAGTTTAAGTGCGGCGACGTCGACGAGACGCGCATCCACACGAGCCGTTCGGAATATGAGTCGCTTATTAGCAACCCTGCGGAATCGCCGCGCGAGGACTACCTCGGGCTTAAGGGAACGCTCGAAAGGAAATTCTTCGGCGATGAATACCCGAAGGATAATCTTCGCATTCAGATTATCTACTCTATTCTCGATATCCAGAAGATTCTCGGACTGTATGTGGAGGATATTCTGCATTTCGTCGACGGGCTGCAAGACGAACCGGAAGATCTCGTTGGGTTGGGGCTTGGCGATGAAAAGATGCAAAAACTACTATCCAAGGCGCTCCCTTACATGGGGTTCTTTGGCAGTACCGACGTATTTAAAGTTACAAAGAAACGAGAAGAGCGCGCCGCCGCCGACGAACACAATGCGAAAGTCTTTCGAGCGCTCGGGGCGATTCGTCAGAAGCTGGCGCACTTCAAATGGAAGGAGTCGCTTGCAATCTTTGGCGCCAACGCGAATATGCCGATACGGTTTTTTCAGGGCGCCACCGGAGGTCGGCAGTTATGGAACGACGTAATCGCCCCGCTGTGGAAGAAGCGCATTGAGCGTGTGCGCAAGAGTTTTCTCAGTAATTCCGCGAAGAATCTATGGGTTCTTTATCAAGTTTTCAAGGACGATACCGATGAGAAGAAGAAGGCGCGCGCGCGGCAGTATTATCACTTTAGCGTGCTCAAAGAGGGCAAGAATCTCGGATTTAACCTAACGAAGACGCGCGAGTATTTCCTCGATAAATTTTTCCCGATCTTTCACAGTAGCGCGCCCGACGTCAAGCGCAAAGTCGATACATTCCGATCGAAATTCTATGCGATTTTGGACTTTATTATCTATGAAGCGAGCGTTAGCGTCGCCAATTCCGGACAAATGGGGAAAGTCGCGCCCTGGAAAGGCGCTATTGATAACGCGCTGGTGAAGTTGCGCGAGGCTCCCGACGAGGAGGCGAAAGAGAAGATTTACAATGTGCTTGCCGCCTCAATTAGAAACGATTCGCTCTTCTTGCGACTCAAAAGCGCGTGTGATAAATTCGGCGCCGAGCAGAACAGACCGGTCTTTCCGAACGAACTGCGGAATAACAGAGATATTAGAAATGTCAGATCAGAGTGGCTAGAAGCGACGCAGGACGTCGACGCCGCAGCGTTTGTTCAATTGATAGCGTTCCTATGTAATTTCCTCGAGGGTAAGGAGATTAACGAACTGGTTACCGCGCTCATTAAGAAGTTCGAGGGTATTCAAGCGCTGATCGACCTTTTGCGCAATCTCGAAGGCGTCGACTCTATACGTTTTGAGAATGAGTTTGCGCTCTTTAACGACGACAAAGGGAATATGGCGGGTCGAATTGCCCGGCAGTTGCGATTGCTCGCGAGCGTCGGTAAGATGAAGCCCGATATGACCGACGCTAAACGCGTACTCTATAAGAGCGCGCTCGAGATACTCGGCGCGCCGCCTGACGAGGTCTCCGACGAATGGCTGGCGGAAAATATTCTTCTCGATAAGTCGAATAACGACTATCAGAAGGCTAAGAAGACCGTCAATCCGTTCCGCAACTATATCGCAAAGAATGTGATAACGTCGCGCTCCTTCTACTACCTCGTCCGCTACGCCAAGCCGACCGCAGTGCGAAAGCTGATGAGCAATCCGAAGATTGTCCGATATGTGCTGAAGCGACTACCGGAAAAGCAAGTTGCCTCTTACTATAGCGCGATCTGGACGCAATCGGAGAGCAATAGTAATGAGATGGTGAAGCTCATTGAAATGATCGACCGGCTTACTACTGAAATTGCCGGGTTCTCTTTCGCTGTCCTGAAGGATAAGAAGGATAGTATTGTTAGCGCTAGTAGGGAGTCGAGGGCAGTCAATCTAGAGGTTGAGCGCCTTAAGAAGCTCACAACTCTCTATATGTCGATCGCCTATATTGCGGTCAAGAGCCTCGTTAAAGTGAACGCGCGATATTTCATTGCCTACTCGGCGCTCGAACGCGATCTGTACTTCTTCAACGAGAAGTACGGCGAGGAGTTCCGACTTCATTTTATTCCATATGAACTCAATGGTAAGACGTGCCAGTTCGAATATCTTGCGATCTTGAAGTACTACCTTGCGCGCGACGAAGAAACTCTTAAACGTAAATGTGAAATCTGCGAGGAGATTAAAGTAGGGTGCGAGAAGCATAAAAAGAACGCGAACCCGCCGTACGAATACGATCAAGAGTGGATTGATAAAAAGAAAGCGCTCAATAGTGAACGTAAGGCGTGCGAGAGGAGACTTCACTTCTCGACCCACTGGGCGCAATACGCCACGAAACGTGACGAAAATATGGCGAAACATCCGCAGAAGTGGTACGATATCCTCGCAAGTCATTACGACGAACTCCTAGCGCTCCAGGCGACCGGCTGGCTCGCAACGCAGGCGCGAAACGACGCCGAGCATCTCAATCCGGTGAACGAGTTCGACGTCTATATCGAAGATCTGCGGCGCTACCCGGAAGGGACGCCGAAAAACAAAGATTATCACATTGGAAGTTACTTTGAGATATACCATTATATCCGCCAGCGCGCATACCTTGAAGAAGTTCTCGCCAAGAGGAAGGAGTACAGAGATAGCGGTAGCTTTACCGACGAGCAGTTAGACAAATTGCAAAAGATACTCGACGACATTAGAGCGCGCGGCTCCTACGATAAGAACCTCCTCAAGCTCGAGTACCTACCATTCGCATACAACTTACCGCGCTATAAGAATCTCACGACCGAAGCGCTTTTCGACGACGATTCAGTTTCCGGTAAGAAGCGCGTCGCTGAATGGCGTGAACGTGAAAAAACAAGAGAAGCTGAGAGAGAGCAACGGCGTCAGCGTTGAGTCGAGGCGCGTGCCGGCACGTCCCCGCCGCAGGTCAATCAGCCTGGGCTTCGACCGGGGATCAATCTGCACGCAACTAAAATCACCAACGCGACTACGACAACGTAAACGCGTAAACACATCCCACCGAAGGTCAATCGGGCCCGGGCTTCGCCCGGGCGCTGACGTGGTACGAATGCTTCTTTTGGCGCTATCGTTATAATCCACGATAAACCCGCCAACGACCGAAATATTTTCCAATAATTCCCCCGCGTCCACGCCAAAGTAATTACAATAAAAGCAGTTGGACTCGTCCCGTTAAAAGTCCGTCAATCGCAAACCTTGCCGTCAAAGGAGAACCGACCCTTCCGCCAGTCCCAATCGCGCCAAAACCGGCGTTAATCAGCCCGAAAAGTCCGTCAATCTCTGGCGGCTACTTCGCGGCAATTGACAAAATGACGTTTCATGCCGATTTTTGCCGAGCCAAACATGGATATATGCGATTTTCGATTGACGGACTTTTTGAATGAAATTACCGTGAGTTTACGTTGCGTACTTTTTATGGCGTGTCGTAAGTCTT
>ONJR01000029.1 GCA_900318195.1 uncultured Planctomycetota bacterium | reverse complement strand
TTTGTCAACCACGAGAAATGGAGAGCGCAAAATGCAATTTTCTCAAGAAGTCGAAAACATGACCTGCGTTGCCAAAGGTCCTAATCACGGACCCGCTGCGATTCCGGAAGAAGGTCGCTGGGTTCAAGCGAAACAAATTGCCGATATTTCGGGCTTCACCCATGGTATCGGATGGTGCGCGCCGCAACAGGGCGCGTGCAAGCTATCGCTCAACGTTAAAGAAGGCGTTATTCAGGAAGCGCTCGTCGAAACGATCGGATGCTCGGGAATGACTCACTCTGCCGCGATGGCCTCGGAAATTCTCATTGGCAAGACGATACTCGAAGCGCTTAACACCGACCTCGTCTGCGACGCGATCAATACGGCGATGCGCGAACTCTTCCTCCAGATCGTATACGGACGCACGCAATCGGCCTTCTCAGAGGGCGGTCTCTCGATCGGCGCTGGACTAGAAGACCTTGGAAAAGGTCACCGCTCGCAAGTTGGAACAATGTACGCGACTCTCAAAAAAGGTCCGCGATACCTCGAAATGGCGGAAGGCTACGTCCTAGAAATTGGTCTCGACGCCGACAACGAAATCATCGGATATAAGTTCGTTAATCTCGGAAAAATGATGGAAGCGATCAAGAAGGGCGTCGACGCGAAAGAAGCCTACGAAAGCAACATCAAAACGTATGGTCGTTTCGACGAAGCGGTCAAGAAGATTGACCCGCGTCTCGAATAGTATACCGACTCGTTCTTTACTCGCGACAAGCGAAACGCTAATACGCGAGTTGACCTCAAAATAACAATCTCAATATAAGGTATAAATACAATGGCCACGTTTGAAAGTTTTGAAAGACGAATCGGTCAAATCCAGCCGGTTTTGGAAAAGTATGGCTTCGCTGATCTCGAAGCGTTGCGCGAATTCAATCTCTCCAAGGGCGTCGACGCGGAAAAGATCGTACGTTCAATTCAGCCGATCGCGTTTGAGAACGCTGTCTGGGCTTACACGCTAGGCGCGGGAATCGCGCTCAAGAAGGAATGCCGGAAAGCCGCCGACGCTGCAGCCGCGATCGGCGAAGGTCTGCAAACCTTCTGTATTCCCGGAAGCGTTGCCGAACAACGTCAAGTGGGACTCGGACACGGCAACCTCGCTTCTATGTTGCTGAGCGACACAACTAAGTGCTTCTGCTTCCTCGCGGGACACGAGTCCTTCGCTGCGGCGGAAGGCGCTATTGGTATCGCGCGCAACGCCGACAAGGTTCGTCAGACGCCTCTGAAGGTCATTCTGAACGGATTAGGAAAAGACGCCGCTCAGATCATCAGCCGCATTAATGGTTTCACATACGTCCAAACGAAGTACGATTACCTCGCCGGCAAGCTAGAAATCGTGCGCGAAAAGGCGTACTCGAACGGAGAACGCGCAAAAGTGCGTTGCTACGGCGCCGACGACGTTTCAGAAGGCGTCGCTATTATGCGACACGAAGACGTCGACGTCTCCATTACGGGCAACTCTACCAACCCGACCCGCTTCCAGCATCCGGTCGCTTGAACCTATAAGAAGTGGGCGAACGACAATGGTAAGAAGTACTTCTCCGTCGCCTCTGGAGGCGGCACCGGACGTACGCTTCACCCGGACAACATGGCGGCTGGTCCTGCGTCCTACGGCATGACTGACACGATGGGACGTATGCACTCCGACGCGCAATTCGCGGGCTCCTCTTCCGTGCCGGCTCACGTCGAAATGATGGGACTCATCGGTATGGGCAACAACCCGATGGTCGGCGCGACTGTAGCCGTTGCCGTCGCTGTGGAAGAATCCTTCAAATAAGGACGCTTGTTACTCGAACGTAACAATCGCTAACGATATATAATAGCGCCCCCTCGGCTAATTCAGATTTGCCGAGGGGGTTTTTCGTCGCTCTCTTCGGGAGCTAGATCATTCCAACTGAGCGGGACGCGCCGCGCTCGACTGGCGAGATAGATTAGTGCCGACGACTATTTGAACTCAGCGGTTATCTCGTACGCGCCGCATCCGAGTTCAAATTCAACGCGCCCGTCGCACGTTTTCTTGTCGAGCGACGAAACGTCGAAATCGGCGAAATTGCGCGTATACTTAGCGAAACGAATCTCGCCTGGCTCAGGCGGAACAAGATCAAGTCGCGTCGTACGCATCGCTAATGAACTAGGATCGGACGTCGGTACGGAAACGGTCGCCGTCGTATTCGCCGGAATGACGATTTTCCACACGAACTTACCGTCTTCCAACTTCCAATCGCTTACAATAAATCCGCGAACGGAGTCGTAGACGCCCTTTGCAGAAGTAAGATCGCCAACGACGTTCGGACGCATAATAATGTGTTTGAAACCGGGAGTCTTAGGATCGCCTTTAATACCGGCAAGATACTCAAAGAACCAGATATTGAGGTCGCCGACGAGCATGACGTGGTTGCCGCTGTTCATTGCAGGATCGGCCGTGTCGCCGTTCCAGAGTTCCCAAATCGTCGTCGCGCCCTTCTCGATCATATAGCCCCAGCTCGGGAAATCGCGGTGCGTCGCGAAGGCGTACGGCAGATCGATGCGTCCGTTGTCGCTAAGAAGGCGATTTACCCATTGCGCGCCGATCAGACCGACGCCAAGGTGCTTGTTCGTCTTTTGCTCGATGCTCTCGGCAAGCGTTGTGAAGACTCGCTCGCGCTCGGATTCGGGCACAATATTGAACTCGAGGGGTAGCACGCTCGAGGTCTGCGAACCGTTGTCGTAGATCGCTTTCTCGCTGTTGAAGAATTCTTTATTGAACGCGTCTTGCATCTTATCGGCTGTTGCGCGGAAACTCTTCGCGTCTTCAGTCTTACCAAGTTGATCCGCAAAGTCGGCGGAGATGCGAAGGTTGTTGATCATGTACGAGGACGAAATCAACGTTCTGTTCGTCTGGCGCATCGGATCTTGCGAGTGGATCAATTCCGGACGCTCAGGAGGCACGCACCAGTCGCCGTAGTTATCGCGTTCGATCAGACCTTTGTCATTAGCGAGCGAAAGAATGAAGTTAAGCCACTTCTTGCGCGAATCGAAATGCTTGATAATCGCGGAATCGTCGCCGAACATAACCTGGAGGCTTTGCGGAATAATGAATTGCGCAGACGGCCACGTTACGTTGGGAGAATAGAGTTGCCAGTATGCGGGCGCGACGTCGGATACGTTACCGTCTTCGCGTTGCGTTTCTTCGATATCTTGCATCCACTTATTATAAAGGGAGGCGTTGTCGAAAATGTACATTTCACCCTTCGAACCGGCGGCGCGGTCGCCCTGCCAGCCCATGCGCTCGTCGCGTTGAGGACAGTCGGTCGGCATACTGAGGTAGTTGCCGCGCGTGCCCCACTCGATATTCTTGAAGATTTGATTGATCGTTGCGTTCGACGTCTCGAAAGACCCGACGAGAGGAACGTCCGTCGTTACCGTGTAGCCGGTTACGGAATCCAAATCGGGAACGCCGGGGTACCCGATCATTTCGGCGTAACGCCCGCCGTGTTGCGTGAAACGAGGCTCGTAAATTTCGCCGTCGGGATCGCCGTAAAGCGTGTATATGTCGCGCGCTTGAGCCGTGCGAAGATTGTCGAGATAGAGCTCGCCGTCCTCTTTCAGAGTTTCGGCAAATCGGATCTGTACCTTTTGACCGGCTTCGCCCTTAACCTTAATACGCGGAACGCCGACGAAGTTCTGACCGAAATCGTAAATATAGCGACCCGGCGCCATCTCTTTGATCGAGATTGGCTTGATCTCCATATTTTCGCGCATTGGAGGAATATTTTGTGCGACCAGCTTACCCTTCGGCGCGTCAACGACGTCGACCTGATCAGGAGTTTCGACGACAAACGCTTTACCGAACCGCGTCTCGAGATATCGGGAAGGCGCGCCGGATTGATATTGCGCGTCGCTCGAATCAGGCGCGATAAGTTTCGCAAGTCGACCGTCGGCAACTTCGCCGTCGTAATCGTTATTTTCTGAAATAGGACCGTTCGCCGTTCCGCGCCACGATTCGTCGCTAACAACGACGTCTTTCGTGCCGTCCGTGTACTCTACCTGCATTTGGAAGAGTAAGCGCAGCTCGCCGTAGTGCACGCATTTATCGATGCGAACGGCATAGAAACGACCGTTCCCCAAGACGACGCCGATTTCAACGTCTTTCGCGCCGAGCTCTTTTGTCATTTGGAAAACGTCGGTCGCGTCGTACGTATTATACGGCACGCTGACATTGTAGTCCGTATACATTGGACCGCAAACTTGGTCGCCGAGTTTGACTCCGTTAAGATAGCACTCGTTGTAGCCAAGCCCAGAAATGTAGACGACCGCGCGTTTCACTTCTTTGCCGTCCTGCATCATGTAGACTTTGGAGAGATATCGCGCGGGGGACGGAATCTCCAAAGGCGCCGCGACGATCTCGTTCCAAGGCGCGTCGCCGCATTTCGCAATGCAGTAGGACTGACCCCAATTGGAATCGTCGCAATCGAGCGCTACGTACGACTCTTCAAAACCTTCATGCGATTTCCAGGACTCGTCAGTAACGTACGTCGTTTTACCGTCTTTCGTCTCGACGTAAAAGGCGCCGACGATTCCGCCGGGATTCGGATCGCCGCCAACGTTGTCCGCGCGAACCGCGATCACGTTCTTACCGGTGCGAAGATTCGCTTTAATGTCGCGCGTCGCGGCGCGGCGATACTCGTCCGAACCGCCGACGCTCACGCCGTTGACGTAGATCGCGCCGCGGTTGTCAGCCGAGAAGTTTGCGATCGCGGCGACTACGTCGTCAACGTTGTCAACGGTGAACGTCTTACGATAGACAGATGCGCCTATAGGAAGACTTGTCTTATCCTCGAACGCAATCCAGTTCGCGCTGGAAATATCCGCAGGGTCGGGTTGCTTGATCTTAGAGCTGACGCCAATCCACTTACCCTTCCAGGGATTAGGATCGTCCGCCGTCGGAAAGAGCCCCATGGAGAACGGCGCGTAAATTTGAGATTTCTGCGAACCGTCTTTGTTCCACACGTTCAGCTCGACCATGTATTCCGCGCCAGGCTGTAAGGGATCGCCGGCGTAAGGAATATAAAGTTGCTCGTCAGATTCGATTTTGCCGGTGTCCCAGACAACCTCTTCGGCGTTCGTATTGCGCACGGTGATCTGATACGCCGACTGCTTTTCATTAAGCGTCTGAGAAGCAAGTTTCCAGCTAAATCGCGGGTTAGGCGTGTCGATTCCTTCAGGCGCAACGAGGTTTTCCGTCTTGAAGTCGACGACATGGAAGCCGTTCACGCTGTACGGATACGCATTGGGCGCGTTCTCAGCAGGAATAGCGCGGATATTGTCGGCGCCGGACGCGAGCGAAGCGAGGGACGCTACAAGTAGCGTCGCAACGCCGCAGCACGAGCGTCGCCATCTTCCTGAAAATTTCAACATATTCTACTCCTTAAGCAATAGTAGGCGGCGCGTCCACACTTGTAAGACGCGCGTTGTGTATAAGACTATTCGATTCACAGGCGCCGCGAACACGACGTTACGGCGCGAGAAGGTTACGATTCCAGAATTCCAACGTCTTCTTACGCAAGTGAAGCGTCGTGCCATGACCTTCAAAAATACCGTGCGAACGGAAAGGATAATTGAACGCCTCGAAATCTTTGCCCGCTGAAATCAGCTCGTTAATCAACCTTTCCGTCGTCTGGTAGTGACAGTTGTCGTCCCCAGAACCATGAATTATGAGAAGCTGACCTTTCAGACCGTCCGCATAATGGATCGCGGAGCCAAGCTGATAGCTCTCGGGCGTCTCCGTAATAAGACCGGAATACCGCTCTTGATAGATCGTGTCGTAATTACGGTAGTCCGCCACGGGCGCGATCGCAATACCGCATTTATACAAGTCGGGGTAATTAAACATTAGGTTCAAGGTGGACGTTCCGCCGCCGCTCCATCCCCAAACGCCAACGCGCTCGCGATCAATCTTAGTCGAATAAGGCGCCAACTCCAAGAACTTTCGCAACGCCGCCGCCTGATCGCTACGACCGACCGCGCCGAACTGCTGATAAATCTTCTTGCGCCACGCGCGACCCTTAGGCGCGGGCGTGCCGCGCGCGTCGAAACTCACGACAACGCACCCGGATTCTGCGATCGCGCGATGGTACATATACGTCGACCCGCCCCAGGAATCAAGAACCGTTTGCGCCGCCGGCTCGCTATAGACATACACGAGCAGGGGGTACGTCCTCTCGGAATTGGGATCCCAGTCGCGCGGCAACATGACCCAACCGTCGACGGAGACTTTACCTTCAATCCCCTTCTCTGTTTCAAAATCACAGGCGGCGTCTATCTCAACCTGGAAAAAGTCGACGGCTCCGAAATCCTGCGACGCCAAACGCGAACGCAACTCGGAATTATCTTGCAACGTTTTCACGACCTTGCCAACTCCGCTGGAAAGTTGAACAAGTTCAATGCGCGTTGGCGCGCCAAATGCAGAGCGGCGACGTATTGCCCAATTACCGTCGGCTGAAAACGACCACGTCTCGAAGGCGTAAGGGCGAAAACCCGACGCAGAGTCTGCGGGCTCGTCAGAACCGCTCTCAATCTCGACCCGGCGATTCGAGCCCGAAAACGTCGCGTAATATAGGTGGCGCGACGTTGCGTTATCGGGGGACGCGTAATAGTAAACGCCCTCTTCCATCCCAGACGCGTCGTATCCGAAAGAGACGAAATCGATCGCGTCCGCGTTCGGGAGAGTTATCGGACGTTGCGTCGCAAGATCGGAAAAAGAGGTAAGATAATAGCGTCGCCATCCGTCTCGTTCAGAAACGCGCAGGAAACGATCTCCGTCGCTGAGCGTGTAAATCGGGTAGACCGTCTGCCAAGCGCCGTCTGGATCGCTCTCGGTGAAGAGTAGCGTTGGCTCGAGAGTTTCGGGATCGATCGTATAGGTTTCGCACGCTCGTTGCGAACGCGGCGTCTTCTGAACGACAAGACCGGCGCGACCGGAATACCACTCCATACCGGGCAGATAATGCTCCTCAGGATCGTTGAAATCGACAAATTTCGTATGCGCGGCGACGTCAAATTCAGTCTCGTCTCCAATCTCTGGCAAGGTAACGACGCCGATCTTTGCCGCAGCGTTTGCGCAACCTACGCGAGGGTATTTAAAAGCGACGAGCGTCGGATACGATTTAAGATACTCGCGATCGCTTGAGTTCGTCTCCTGCGACTGCTCCGCTGGTTGTTGCGCTGTCAATTCCGCAGCGCCGAGTTGGAAATCGCCGTTGAGTTGAGAAACTTCGATTCGCGAAGCGCCCGTAACGGTCGAGAGTCCGACGTCGTCTAGCATGACAAACTCTGGTTCCGCAGACGTGTCCAGGCGCCAGAACGCTATCTTTTTACCATCCGGCGACCAGCGAAAACCGTCGCGGCAGTCGAATTCTTCCTCGTAGACCCAGTCGAACGTACCGTTGATAATATCAGAGGAACCGTCGCTCGTAAGTTGGACTATCTTACCGGAAACAATTTCTTCGACGTAAATATTATTCTTGCACACGTACGCAACGCGCGAACCGTCAGGAGAAATCTTCGCAAACTGCAAAGAGGAAGGAGGCGCAAAGTCCCCGCCCAATTTACGAAACACGTCCTGCTGACGATCGCAAATCCAGTAATCGCCGCGCGTATTGCGTCGCCAGACGCGGCGTGAATTCGTGTACGCGAGAAATAAGTTCGAATCCTTCGACAGAACGTAGCTTTCCACGTTAATCGGCGCGTCAGAAGAACCGTCGCGCGGGATAAGTTCAGACGCCTTAATAATCACCGTCTGTTCGCCCTCGGGACTCTCAAGCGCTATGTCTTGTCCCTTACCGCCGTCCTGAGCCGGTAGCTTTTTGACAAACGAAGCGCCGCTCGGAGACCACGTCATGCTGACTCCGCGCTCACTCCAACGACCGCTCGCAAAGATCTCTTCCATTGTCAAAGGCGAACGACCAGATTCGTCCTGAGGGGCGTCGGCAAAGGAGAAATTCGGCGTGGAATACGCGCAGAATGCCAGCGATAACGCAACTAATTGCGTCGCGCGGCGCAAGAGCGCGATAAGATATGAGGCGGACATTAAAATCTCCGAAAAAGGTTAAGGAATGAGTTGAATTATGCCTCTCGACGCAAAGCGCGTCGAGTCAAGTTTTCATTATAAACGAACGAAATTACCTTTTCAATCACCTATCGCGCATTTTTACTAATCGGCGCTACATACTCTCGACGTCCTTGAACGCGTACGCGCCTCCGTTTTCGCCCGCCAAACGCTTATACGTCTCGTTCCGCGCGGAAGACGCGCGACCAAATTCGATCACGCAGATTTGCGAAACGTTGAACTGTCGACGCAACGCGCGAATATGCTCCAAGGAGCGTTCGGAAAGTTCTTCGTCTGCGTCTGTGAGGAAAAAAATTACGTCTGGTTTAAGACGACACGCTATTTCCAGCGCTTTTTCGGGCGACGTACCGCCGGTCGCTATCAGCGATCGTAGAAAACGCGACGCGCGTTCTTGCGAGCGAGGATTAACGTCGAGCAAACTTTTACCGTCCTCGAAAACTTCTGCGTCATGGTTAAAAACGACTACTTGAAACTTAGACCCGCCCTGCTTAGGGTCGAGACTTTTAATACTAGCGATCGCTTCAGAGACCGCGCGACGCATCGGCGCGCCGCCGCCCCAGTTCATACTCTCCGAATGGTCCAAGACATAGACAAAGCGTCGACCCGAACCCTTAACGCCGCCGAAACCAACTCGCTGACCGCCTGAAACGCCGGAAGAACGAGAATCAGATGAAGAAAGCGCGCTATGAAGAGAAGACGCGCCGACAGAACTGACTCCTATCTCGTTGCTAGGAAGAAAACTTTCAACCATTTCGCGCGAAGAATCTACCGTGGACGACTCGGACGAAAAGTCTGAGGTAAGCGCGGACTCTTCGCTCGACCGTTCTGTTTCGGAAAGCGGCTCAGAAGGCGTTGCGGAAAGGCTCTCGCGAAAAACTATTCCGACCTCGTCCGTAGTGCGCGAGCTACCGCCGCTACCGTCCTCGCCGCTCGAACGAAACGCTAAAAAGAGCAAGGCGAGCGCAAATGCGTGAAGACAAATGGAGCCAAAACTTGAACCACACCATTCGACAACTGCCCGCGCGCCTGTACGTGCGCCACTTGACGCGCGCGTGGGCTCGACTTTATCGTTTTTTTGCATTTCAGTAGCTTCGTGGTAACGCGACCGGCTTGTCGGTCGCTACTTTTCCTTTATAATGAATTGTGTTCGCGCTAGGCGCTAACCTCGTACCGGCAAACGCCGTTTAATACATTATACCGATCGAAAACGAAAAGAAAATATATCATGCGCATCGTAAAATATCCGCACCCAATGCTAACCTACCCTAGCAAACCGCTACTCAAAATCGACCAAACGATTCGCGATATTGTCGCTGAAATGTTTGAACTCATGTACGACAATAGCGGGGTTGGATTAGCGGCAAACCAAGTGGATCTACCTTATCAATTGATAGTCGTTAACCCTACTGGCGAGCGCGAACAGAAGGATAAGGAATACGTCTTCATCAATCCCGTGATTCTGAAACTTAAGGGTTCGCAGGACGGCGAAGAGGGGTGTTTAAGCTACCCTAACCTCCGGCTCATTGTACCGCGTGCGAAGGAAGTAAAGTTCCAAGCGATCGACCTGAAAGGTCAGCCTCACACGTATCATTGGAAGGACTTTGAAGCGCGAATTATTCAACATGAAACCGACCATTTGCTTGGTAAGCCATTCTTTTTGAAGGCGACTGCCTCTTCGACAGATCTGGAAATGGCGCTCCTACAAATGAAGAAACAGTATCTCAAGGATCTTGAAGCGGGACTCGAGCCGACGCCGGAGCAATTCCAAGAGAACGTTAAGAAGTGGGAAAGCGAAAGAACCTGATGCGAGCGCAGATCTAACCGGCGCTAAGGAAACTGCGCGCAAGACAGATCAAGGGTCGTTGACTATGCCAACGACCCTCTTTTTATTTTCTCGCAAGACGCAATATTTAGCAAACGCAACTACTCCGCGCGTTCCGCAACGACTCGAAAGCCAATAAAAGGTTGTCCCTTGTCGCCAGCATACGATTCACCGCGATATGTCGCCGCGCATTGTTCCGCGCTGGAGTACCACGAGCCGCCGCGCACTACGTTTTTACCCTCGATTACCGTCGAAGTCCATTCGGCGGCGTTACCGGCCATTCCAATACAACCGTAAGGACTACGATTCTCGCCAAACTTATAGACCGGCACAAGGAAGCCGTCGACTTTAGCAAGCGATTTAAACTCGTCCGAATACGTAAAACCGGTTTTGTTCTTCGTGTCGCGCCAACCTTCTTTCGAGACGACTCCCTTCGCGGAAATTTTCACAAGCTTATCGACCGCGACGTCTTTACCGTCGATCTTGACGCTCTTACCGTCCGCGATATATTTCGCGATCACTGCGCCGTTGTACTGGCAATTCGCCGTTAATTCATTCTTTGTAAAGCTGAAGCCAGACGTCGTGCCCCAAGGATAAAGTTGCTTTTTCGGTCCCGTCGCCGCGTTTTCAAACTCCGCTTCGGTTGGCAGACGGAACTTCCAGCCGTCGTATTGAGTCGCAAGCCATTCGCAGTAGTCGTTCGCGTCTTGAACCGTTATACCGACGACTGGGCAGTTCTTGGCGCCTTTTGGATATGTGCCGTTCGTCCAAGAGCTCGGAAGTCTCTCACGTTTGGTCGCGTCGACGAATTCTTTGTACTCACGATTGCGAACCTCATAGCGACCAAGCGCGTAATCCTGCGCTAACTCGACCTTTTCCGCTGAACCGTCCTTAAAAGGCTTAGCGAATTTAAAACTGGGATTCGACGCGACTCCAACGAAGAGCGCGGGATCAGGGGTTGGAATCATACCGGCGCGCATAACGTTTTCATCAGGCGGTGTGAAATTACCAAATCCGCCGTTGCGTCCGCCGGGACCGCCGCCATTCTCACGAGCATTCGAACCGCGCTCGTTGCGCGCGCCGTCGCCGCCGGGACGACCGCCGCGAGGATTAGCGCCCCCGTCGCCCGGTCGACCGGGTTGTGCGCCGGGATTAAAAACGAGCGGTATGCCAAACGCGTCCATTTGTTCGAGGTTGTCCAGCGTCCCGTCGTCTTCATTGTCGGCGTCGACCAAACGCTTTTCAAGTTCGGCGTCGAACGTTGCGATTACAAACGAGCCGTCCTCTTTCATAGCCTTTGTCGCCGCTACTTGAACAACGCTCGCGCCGCGACCAAATCCACCGAAACCGCCGCCGAAACCGCCGGGACCGCCAAATCCGCCGCCGCGACCGAAACCACCAGGTCCACCCATACCGCCGGGACGACCGCCCATACCGCCGTCTGGACGATTGCGTCGACTGGAGCCCTCGCCTTCCTGACCGCGAACAATGAGTTCGTTCAACTCATTCTCAACAAAAAGATTCGACGAGGTAGAAACCACCGCGCCGCGATTGCCGCTGCGACCGCCTCGACCCTGACCGTCGCCGCGACCTTGACCGCCGGGACGACCGCCGAAGCCAGGTCCGCCGCCATTTTGGAAACGTTCGCGCATCTTCTCTTGGAAAGACTGCATTTCCGCTTGGTCGACGAAACCGTCGTTATTGGAATCTGCATCTTTGAGACCTTGCGTCATGGGGTTGTCGTCGAGTTTAGAAAGGTCGATTTTACCGTCTGCCGTGCGCGCGGAAGCGAAGAAATCCGGCATTTGTCC
>ONJR01000011.1 GCA_900318195.1 uncultured Planctomycetota bacterium | reverse complement strand
CGGTATACGAGTTTCGGGGCGTAGTTGACGTTGAGGTCGGCGTCGATTTTAAGATTCGGGGTCTTAGGAATAGTCGACTCGGTTGAAGTCCACCATCTGCAACCGAGCTTCGTTTCCAGGAATTCATATACGGCGTACAAAGCTCCGCGCAACGGCGCGCCTGAAAGTACAATGGAATCTCCGACGTTCTTGAGAATAACGCCGTCGTATTCTACCTTTGACTCGTCGAGCTCTTTGAGCGCGCGTTGTGAAAGAGCGCCAGGACCAAGAATGAAGTATTTAGCGCCTTTGAAAGTATCTAGGTCGACGCCGTTTGGAATATCGTTCGGCTTGATAATGGGCAGTTCTGCGCCGGTAACTTGCTTAAAGAAGTTTTGCAACTCCTTCGCCGCCGTCTGCTGAACGTCGGTTGCAGTTTCCGGGATAACGATCGCATATTCTGACTTGCCTGCGTCAGCAAGCGTGAGCGTTTCACCCGCTTGGACGTAGCATGCGGTCGTTGCGATTAACGTTGCGAGCGCCAAGAGCGTCGCACGCAAAATATTCGTCATGAGCGTTCTCCTTGCGTATTAAAGCGAACCTTGTATTCAGGGTTTCTAGTTGTTTAAATAGTCTAGCGCGCGATCCAACTGTGGATCGAAATATGGCGCGCGTCCTAACGGTTTGAAGGTCTCGCGCTTATCGTCTTTTCGATTTCCAGTCGCGTCTTCTGACTTCGATTGAGCGCCTTCTTGGTCGGTTTGACCGTCTTTCGCGCTTAATTGCAACGACTCTGGCTCGACTCCCAATTCGAAGGCTGCTTCTGCGCGTTCAATCGGCGCGCCGTTCTCTAATGCGTCGAGTAGCGCAACGGTCTCTTTTGTCATTAGCGCGAAGGCGTCTGCATTCGCCGCTTTAGCGTTATTCTCTGAGACGCGCACTCTTCGCGTCCAGTTCGTGTAGAAGCGTTGCGCCGACGTGAGCTTCGTCTCATACCCCTGATCTGGCGTGACGCCCCATTCGTCCTCAGAAGTTGCGTCGTGCTTTCTGTGAATCGGTCGTCCTGAGGGGCGCCAGAAAGACGCGGTCGTCATGTGAAGAATTCCCATTTTACCAGGTATCTCGTATACCGATTGCACCGTTCCTTTTCCATAAGTTCGTTCGCCAACGACGACAGCGATCCCCGCGTCCTGCAAAGCGGCGGCGACGATTTCCGCCGCGCTTGCGCTCGCTCCGTTGACTAGCAGGGCAATTTTAAAGCGCCGCTGGGTGTTGTAGCGTGCGTAGTATTTATGGGACGCGCCCTTGACGTTGCGCGTTTCGACAATCGGCGAACCGCTGGCAAGTAGCGAATTGCATATTTCGACGGCGTCAATTAAACTTCCGCCCGGATTATTGCGGAAATCCAAAATGACTTTTTCTATTTGTTCGCTTTCTAGCTTCTTGAGAGCTTCCGCAAAAAGTGTCGCGACTGAACTCGTAAATTGTTCGACCGCGACGTATCCAACGTCTGGGTGCGACTGCAACGTATAAATCCAATTTCCTTGCTCGTCGCGTCGATCGCCTAGCACGACGTCCTGCTGAATAACTCTGCGTTCAAGGGTCTTAGTAACCACCTCCTCGTCGTGCGTTCCATTTCGCTGAGTTTTCTGTTCGTCGTCGTTAGCCCCTTCCGCGCGGCGCTCGTCGGTATTAATATGCGCTTGCGGTCGGATAGTAAGCTCCACACTTGAATTTTCCTTGCCGCGCAAGTTGCTCACCAACTCAAAGAGGGACGTTTCATCGACGTTGCGTCCGTCGATAGCGACGAGTCGATCGCCAAATTTCAGTCCTGCGTCGGACGCGGGCGAGTTGGCTATCGGCACAAAGTAGAATTCCCCAGAGGCAGCGTCTTTAACGAAATTTGCCATTCCGACGCCGGCGTATTGTCCGTCCATGTCCCTAAGGTATTCCTCTTGATCTTGCGGCGGCAGATATGCGGTGTAGGGAGCGTCGCCAACCGCGTTAGCCATTCCCGCGAGCGCGCCCTGCATGAGATTCGTAGAACTCGGCGCCTCGATCGAGTTGTCTGCAATGAGCCTCCCGACGTTTCTCACAATCTGCTCCTTAAAGGATGATCTTGCGGCGATAAAGAGGCATATTAGCGCGACTATAATCGTGTAAATAACGTTTCTTCTTGGCATAGCGACGATGATTCTGTCTGGACGAGTGTAATTGAGTCAACTACCGATTAGGATTGCCAGAGCGCTTGTAACGGCGTCTGACGTCCCTTACCCAGCATTATACCGCCCGGATAGAGCAACGCAATTAGTCGTAGAGAAAAGATTCTATAATCCCTTTACTTGATACGCGCGGCAATAGAATTATAATACGACTATGGTTGTCGACTGCGTTTTGGTTTTATTAGTAAACGAAAGGAGTCGCTGGATGGGCGCGTTGAATAGACTTTGGCTAAAGAATTGGTTGGCTCCCACGTTGTTGTGTCTTGCCGAATTGACGCTGTGTTACGGTCAAGATTCCTCGCCGTCTTCGCCAACAGCGCTTGCTCCGTTACCGACCGACGAAGGTTCGCCTGTCGTATTGCTCGTGTCGCCGCCCGCTTTTGAGCAAGCGGCGCGCGTGTGGACGGAGTATCGTCGTAGCCAAGGTTACAACGTCATGACTCTTTCGCTCGCGTCGTCGCGTTCCGACGGCGCTGTTGATTATGGCGTTCAGTTGCAACCGATCGCGACGCCGGACGAAGTTCGCGCTAAAATCCGGAAAGTAGCGCAAACGCGTCCTATCGAAGCGATCCTCCTTTTAGGAGACGGCGCGCCAACGAAGAACGCTCCTTACGGATGGCGAGACGTGGTTCCCGCGCCTCGCGTGCCGGCGCGCGTACTGCCGATCTTCGGGTCAGAACAGCTTGTCGCGAGCGACGCGTTTTACGCCGATTTCGACGGGGACGGTATGCCCGACGCTCCAATCGGTCGAATTCCAGCGGAAACTCCTCAAGAGCTTACGAAGACAATTGAGAAGATCATCCGATACGAAAGCGCCTCGCCGATAGGCAATTGGACGCGTCGCGTTAATATAGTTGCAGGTCCCAACGGACTCGATATGCGCGCGATTGGCAGTTCTCCAGGCGACGCCTTTTCAGAAGGCGTCGCCTTCAGTGGCGTGAACGCGCTTGTAGACGCCGTTGTTGAGTCAATGGCGCGTAAACTTTTTACCGATTACCTTCCTCAAGAGTATTCGACGTCCTTCACGCAATTTTCTTTCAATAGCGTGTTTTGTCCTTACCCTCCGGATTTCGACGAGGTCTTTCTTGAGCGCGTGAACGAAGGCTCGCTCTTTTTTGTATATCTTGGACACGGGCAAGTGTTCGGTCTTGATCGCGCGTTTAGCGGCGACGGTCGCGAATACGAGATTTTTGATTTACCCGACTGCCAGCATTTGAACTCGCCGCACACAGCGTCAATTGCTTGCTTTTTTGCTTGCTATACAGGCGCATACGACGTCGCATGGCGCTCGCTTGCTGAAGAAGTCGCCTTGCATCCAACGGGTCCGGTTGCGGTGATTGCGGCAAGTCGTCGTACTGCGCCCTACGGTATGTGCGTCTTTGGCTCGGCGCTCCTCGAAGCTGCGTTTGGCGAGGAGGAGACAGAGTCGTCTTCCGATCTTTCGCGCCCTCGAACACTCGGCGAAATCTATCTTTGCGCGCAACGCTCTAGTCTTGCAAGCGTAACGCCGCGCGAGGACGGTGATCTTGACGAATCTGAATTGTTCGACGACCCGAAACCTTCCGCAAAGTCAGACAGTGAGAAGCCCGCTAATTGGAAGCCGGTTAAAAACGCGCCGGGCGGGTTTAGCTCACAGCTCGATTGGCTCAATAGCCGTCTTGAACGCAGTCTTGAGGAATCGGCGCAATTGCGCGCGCGCAACGCCTCTTTTCGTAAGGCGATCGACCGCGCGGCGGCAATTCTTGATCCCACCGGCTCGCGTCTGGACGATCAAGTCCGCGATCACATCGACGAATTCAACCTTTTCGGCGACCCGTTGCTTCGTGTGAAATTTCCAATGCGTATTCCGATTAGCGCGCCTGAAATAACGTACTCCTCGGACGAACTTATCGTAGAGGGCGAACTTCCCGAGTCTGCCGTTCAAGGAGCGACGGTTCAAATCGAGCTCTTACTTGCGGATTACCGTTCTCCAATTAGGGCGCCTAAACGCGCGAAGGTTTTTACTGAATCGGAAGCCGCTCGCGCGGAATATACAGAGACGTATCGCGCGGCTAATAATTTTGTCGTCGACGCTGTGCGCGGTCGCAGTCGTAGCGCTAAATTTCATGCGAAGATTCGTGTGCCTTCCCATTTTTCCGGCGAGAGCGTTGTTCGTGTGGCGGCGTTTGACGGCGCGCGGTATTATATCGGTTCCCAACGCGTGTTGGTTCGCCCGAAGTCAGCTCCTAAATCGCGAGAAGAGTAACGTATTTCCCTTACTACATCGAGATATTTCATGAATAGGTTTGAAACGGCGTTTCGTTCTGACAGCAATTATAAAGCGTTCTTCTGGTCGATCATTATTTTTGGTCTGAGTTACGGGTTGTACAAAGGCGTAATCGACAACTACCTAGCTGAAATAGTGCGAGCGACGGAATTCGACAAAGGCGTGACGGAGTTCTTTCGCGAACTCCCTGGTCTCCTGCTCGTTTTTATTTTCGCGATCCTTTATGCCTTTTCAGCGGAGCGCATTTATAAACTTGGATCGCTTGTCATGCTTGTCGGAATGGCGTTGCACGCCTCGGCGCCGTCGACGCGCGCGTGGATTACCTTGGCGATATTCATCTTCTCGATAGGTGAACATATGCAACTTGCAATGCGCAGCGCGTTGTCTTTGGATTACGCGAAGCCAGGTCGGGGCGGCATGGGTCTCGGCTTGCAGAACGCAGTCTATCAGATCGGTACGCTCATAGGTTTTCTCCTCGTCATGGCGTTGTTCTACTACTTTGACAGCACGCGTTCACTCTTTCGTTCAGTCTTTGTCGTGAGCGCGCTCGCAATAGCGCTCGGTATGGCTTCCACCTTGAAAATGACAAGTTCAAACGCGTTGAAGCTTGATAAGAAACGGTTTTACTTTCGTAAGAAATTCAGTAAATACTATATGCTCGAGGTGTTCTACGGCGCGCGTAAACAAATCTTTTTCACTTTTGGTCCGTACGTTCTCGTACTTTTCTACGGCGCGAACGCGATGATTATTAGTTTGCTCTTTGCGATCGCGGCATTCTGTTCTTTTTTTGCGTCTCCCTGGCTCGGTAAGATAATCGATCGATTCGGTTATAAGCTCGTTATGGTTATGGACACGCTCATTTTGGTTGTCGTCTGTTTCTTTTACGGGTACGCGCACCATCTCTTTTCAGAGAAGGTCGCGTTTGTCGTCTGTTGTGTGAACTACATTTTGGACGCGATGATCTCGCTTGCCTCCATGGCGACTTCAGTCTATGTGCAGGATCTTTCGGACGACGCGGACGAGGTTCGCGCGACTCTGTCGACCGGGCTTTCCGTGAACCACATGATAACGATTTTAATAGCGCTCTTTGGCGGCTGGGTCTGGAAGATTTTGGGCATAGAAACACTCTTTGCGCTTTCAGCGGCGCTCGGACTGTGCAATAGCGCGTACGCAGCGACGATCAACGCCGCTCGCGATCGTTTGCGCAGCTAGCGTTTCATTTTTTTACGAACGTAATCGTTGCGCCGTCGATTTGCGCGCGGGCGCCAATTTTCGTGGCGATGGCGTTTCCTATTTTGCGCGCGTCCGCGTTTTTAAATTCACAGGTAACGCGCGTGTCAAGCGTAACGCCCGCCGTTTCCATACTCGGATCGAGTTCGCAGAGAATACCTGAATTCTTCTCTAGATACGCAAACACGTCCCTCAACGGCTTATTGACGACGGCGCCAGAGACAAGCGCTTTTCCAGATCGCGAGCTTGCGCGCGGTTTCGGACGCTTTACTTCATCCTGACGTTCTTCGTCTTGCGCGTCTAGTTTTGCTTCGTTTTCGAACGCCTGTCGCCGCGTCTTGGCGATCTCCGCTTCGACTCGCATGAGTTCTTCAAATGCTCCTGTAATGCGCGTCGTTGCTCCTTCGTCTTGAAACGTACAATTTCGGAACTGTGAGCGATCCAATTCTGCCGTCGTCTTGGAGTCGTAGAGTAGAGTCGCGTTGCGCGCGCGATCGATTGGGGTCGGCTTGACTGCCTTTGCTTCGGAGTCGTATTGAAATTCCGCGTTGAATCCGAGCGCGAAGATCGTGATTAAATTTGCGACAGCGACGTTTTCAAAACTTGCGGCGCGCCATCTGTCAAACGGCAACGCGTCGAAGCCTTGACATTTAATCTGCGCGCGGCGCGCTAACGATTGAAAAATATCACTCGGCTCGGCGTAGGGCGCTATTTGGAAGTCGATCGTACTCGTCAGGCGTTGTACAACCGTTTGCGGCGTTCCGCCCAATTCTAACTCCGAGCGCTTGATCTGAAAGAGGAGTTGCGCTTCAGCTCCTGAATCTTCCGGACCAACGTAGAGAAACGAATTATCGACGACGCAAAAGCTCAGATTGGCATTCGAGAAAGCGGCGTCAAAGGCGTCGATGAGCGGCGCCTTTGAAACCGAACATGACACGAGTTTGGTAGGATCAACGCGTCTATCGAGAAAGAAGTCGAAGTCGTACAGTTTCGAATATCGATCGAGAAAATCGATAAGTTGCACGCCGTCGAGCTCCAAGGAAACTTGCTTAAAGAACGAATTTCGAGCGTGCTCGGTTCTCTTTTCAGGCGCGCGTTTCGCTGCGAAAACGTTCGTTTGGAAATGCGTTCCCGAGACGAGCGTTACGGTAAGATCGCCGACAATAGCGAGACACAAAGCGCCGAGCGCGATACGAGATAAGGTATCGATCGAAAAATGCAACTTCATTGAAAAGCTCTCCGTTGTCTAGACCGCGATACGCGCGCAAAATTAACGTTGACTGGATCAATTTGATCCGACGGTAACGCCAGGCCAATCGTCAGTTCTGAAGGGGCTCGCCGGCAAATCGGCGTCGTTTACTAAATTACAGACCGGATTATCCGCCCATGCATATCGGACAGCGACAGGCTTTTTGACGTCCGGACACGAAACGACTACGGATTCTTCGCCTTCAAGAGTAGCGTCCGCCCAATGGAAGACTCTGTCTTCACCGGCAATGGCGAACCCGCGAAGTTGCGAGGCGTCAGCCTGTGCGTTTTCGCCGATTTTGAGAGCGCCTTCCGTATTGGTAAAAGTTAAAATCGCCTTGTCGTCTACGATCTTCATAGCTCTGAATTCTGGACCCGAATGGGGAATCTCGCGCTGATAAGTTTTCGCCAGCGCCACATTAGCAAGTCTCACGCCGACAACGCGCTTATTTTTCGGCAACATATCGTCTGCTGCGCCGACGTCGATCGTTACAACTTCCCCTACGTTTCGCGCGTTAAGCGTCTTGTGCTGAGCCTCGCGTAATTCAGCCCATGCGCTCGCGCTCGGTTGATCCTTACTCATCATGAAGTTTGGCAGTTGCACGTAATAAAAAGGAAAATCTCCGCGTCCCCACACTTGTCGCCAACTCGCGATCATAAGTGGAAAAAGCGTGCGGTATTGCCACGCGCGATTTGCGTTCGATTCGCCTTGATAACATATAACGCCACGAATACCAAATTTTGTAATAGGCGCTATCATCCCGTTGTACAGAGCGCCAGTACGCTGACCCGGCGCCACCTTCTGATTGCGCGCGTCGTCAAGCAGCGTCTCTAACTCAGGAAATTTAGCGAGCGCGTTTTGCGGAATCCACGCTTCGCAAGTAGAACCGCTCCACGCCGCAGTAATAATTCCCACAGGAACCTGCAACTTTTCATGCAAGTACTGACCGAAGTAGTAAGCAATAGCCGATACGTTCGGCGCGCTCTTAGGCGAACATTGCTCCCATTGTGCGACGAAGTCGTCTTGAGGCGTGGTTTCACTTTTGGGCGGCGCCGTTAGGAATCGCAGTTGCGGATAGTTTGCTGTCGCAATTTCTTTCTTCGAATCCAGCGCTCTTTTGAGTGGAAAAGTAACGTTCGACTGACCGACGCACAGCCAGACTTCGCCGACGTACACGTTCTTAAAGACAACTTTGTTGTCGCCGCGTAGTACGAGTTCGTATGGCCCTCCCGCAGGCTCGGGTTGAAATTCCACTTGCCACGCTCCGTTTTCGTCAGCGGTCGTCGCTAGTCGCTTGCCGTTGAATTCCACTTGAACGGCTTCTTTCGGGTTTGCCCAGCCCCAAATGGGAATTTTCGTTTCCCGCTGCAACACCATATTGTCGGCGAAGACGTGTGGCGTGCGTACGGCAGCGTCGCTTGGCGCAGGACGCCATAATGAAAGAATCGCGCAGATTGTGAGCATAATAACGCATCCTAGCGCGCGGTTCGACAAACTTTGATGTTTTAATGAAGTCGTCATAATTAAGGCGCCCCGATAAAATATATAATAACGCCGTCGTCGTCTAACTTAGTTCCCAAGGAGCTCGCGCTCCGTTTCCGTTTTAGACGACGAAGCGGTTGAAAAAGTTCCTTGCGAGACGACGACGGTTGAGTCGCGTCTTGCTCAATGAAACGCGTTATGTCGTAGTGATCGTAGCGTAGCGCGCTAGTCGCACAGATTCATAATCTCGATAATCTTAGCGCCGTCGATATTCTGCAGATCGCCAAATTTTACGCCGCGCGAATCAATCAGATTGGCGATCGCTTGGACGATTTCGTCTGTAACGCCATATTCTTTGCGCGTCGCGATAATACCGAGGGACGAGAAGAAGTTTTTCGTCGCGTCGATCGTAGCGTCTACCGCTTTATCAAGATCGCTTTCAACAATACCGAAGACTCGACGCCCAAGTTGCGCAATCTTTTCGCCCTTTTCCTTGCGTTGCGAACGCCATACGCCGGGCAATACGAGCGCCAATGATCGACCATGATCGACGCCGGTTTGCGCAGTCAGCTCGTGCCCAATATTGTGTGTCGCCCAGCACTGCGCGACGCCGACGTTGAGCCATCCGTTTAGCGCCTGCGTCGCCATCCAGAAGAGGTTGGCGCGCGTTTCGTAATTTTTGGGGTCGGTGAAGACTTTTGGCGCTTCGTCGACGAGCGCGAGTAGAATCGCTTCTGCTTGCCGATCTTGTAACGGCGCGTTTTGAGGGTGAGTTACATACTGTTCAACGACGTGAACAAATGTGTCGGCGATTCCGTTTGCAACTTGACGTATAGGCAACGAGAAGGTAACCTCGGGGTCGATGATCGAAAACTTTGGAAAGACGGCGGGCGCCCCGAACGCAAGTTTCTCTTTCGTTTCTTTCTTCGAGATAACGGCGAGACAGTTCATTTCCGAGCCCGTTGCCGGTAGGGTAATAACGTCGCCGATCGGAATAGCTTTCTTCACCGGCGCGCCCTTCTCGAGGATATCCCACGGCTCGTTCCCTTCGTATTCTGCGGCAGCAGCGATAAATTTTGTGCCGTCCAAGGTTGATCCTCCGCCGACGGAGAGTAGGAAGTTGATCTTTTTCTCTTTCACGATTTCGACGGCTTTCATGAGCGTCGAGTATTGAGGATTCGGTTCAATCCCTGCGAATTCGGCGACGTCAAACCCTTCTAGCGCTTTAATAACCTGATCGTAGACTCCGTTCGATTTGATCGATCCTCCACCGTAGGTCATGAGGATTCTAGCGTCTTTCGGAATGAGTTCGGCGAGTCTAGCGATTTGTCCCTTGCCAAATACGATTCTAACAGGGTTGCAATATTCAAAATTATTCATATCGATTTTGCCAATCTATTACTGTCTCCCAACGGGTAGAACGCGTGAAGCTATGTCATATAACCGCACGTATACAGAAAACGCCGCTTCTCAATGGAACGCACGAGAAGCGGCGCCGTTTACGCTAAGCGCAGAACGCTTACAGTCGGCTCTTACCAACCCATTTTCTTGAGGTTCTCAATGCACTCTTTGGCAGAGTCGCAAGAAGAAACCTTCCACTGCTCTTGTTCGACGATGAAGTATTCCGTTCCGCCATACTCGTGCGCGGCTTCGAAGACGGACTTCCAGTCGACGTGGTCGTCCGAATCTCCAACGACGCACCCTTTGACGTCGACGTTGTTGGATTTAATGTGTAGCGACTTGCAACGCCCGGCGAGAAGCTTGAGCGTCTGCTCCGGCGTGAAGAGCGAACCGTGTGTGTTCGCATGATCGCACCATCCGATATCGATTTGCGCAATGACGCGTGGATCGCAGTAGTTGAAGAAGGTAACCCAGGCGGAAGCGTTCGTGCCTTTAATATTCTGGTAGTCGCCAGAATGTCCGTGGAATCCAACGCAACATCCGAATTCAGCCGCTTTCTCGGCGCATTCGTTCATTTCGTCCGCCGCGCGCTTATTGGATTCGATGCTTTCGCGAATGCGACCTTCCAGTCCACCGGGTACGATGAGATAGCTGAATCCGAGCTCGTTGGCGATTTCGGCGGTTCTCTTGAGGTTGTCGCCCTTAATGGCGTCGAACCCGACGTGCGTGCTGGCCGCTTTGAGTCCAACGTCGTCGAGAATCTTGCGGAGTTCCTTGGGATTATTGTCATAACCATGATAACCTGCAAATTCGACAACTTCAAAACCCGTCTCGGCAACCCACTTGAGGTATTTGGGGAACGTGTCGTGGTTGATGACGTCGCGCAAAGAATAGAGCTCGAGCCCGATAGGAATGCGCTTTTCATACTTTTTGTATTCCGCGATCGCAGTAGCGAGCGGGGTCATAGTAGCAGCGGCGGCACAGAGTCCCGCTTGAATAAAAGAACGGCGATTCATATTATTATCCTTTCTGATTGTAATGTGAGACGCAAGGCGTCGCAGCGCGCCGAATATGTCTTATCCCTTCTGCGCGGCGCCGCCTTGTTAAATTATACAGGAAACGGTGGAGTTTTAAAATAGGTTCGCATGAGAAAAATAAAAATGGCGTTTTGACGCGATAGTTTCTTTAGGCGATACTTGACTATCGGCGCTTGGTCGGTTAGAATCAAGTCGTTTAGCGCGGAGCGTCGTGGCTTCGCGCAGAACTCAGGGTACAAGCGCGAGCACACGAGAATATATTGCGCTTTCAGGTGGAGACTGTCCTATGAGTTTAGCGGTTGCATGGCGCGCGTTTTGGAGCGCGTTGACTTACCAAGAGGTTTCCAATCGCATAGAACGCGTCTTGGTAGGCGAGTTATTTGACGACTACGAGAGTTCATCGCACGAGTCGAACGAGTCCAGTCCGGAGCGTTCGCCTTCGCATTCTTGCGGACGCTCCGAGGCCGTCGAGCTCCTCGCCGCATTGCAGCGCGACGCGCGCTTTATCGATTTCATCAAAGAAGATCTTTCAAGTTGCGACGACGCGACGGTAGGCTGCGTTGCGCGACGCGTTCAAGGACAAGTCTCAGCGACTTTGGAACGTTGGTTTGCGATTCGACCGCTTGCCGAGGCTTGTGAAGGCGACCTTGTCGCGCTCGACGTTGAGAGCGCGCGCAACGCGTGCCGCGTTCGTATGACCGGCGAACCGACTCCAGGTTGCGATTCCGTCTCCGGTCGGCTTGAACATTGCGGTTGGACGGCGACGAAAGTAGTCGAGCCAGTGTGGTCAGGCGCCTCGGAGGACGCGCTTGTTCTCGCGCCAATGGAACTGAATCTTGAATAATCGCGTCGTAGCTCGTCGTTGCAAATTCGACTTTTATAGTAAATGACGATTTCCCGGTCTTGGCGCCGTAAGGAAATCCATTATAATTGTCTAAATGCATTCCGTTCTTTTAGCGCGCTTGCGCGCTAACGGCGTAGTCGTTTGAATCGCGACCTTTGTGGCATGGTTTTGGCTCGTTCCAGCGGCGTATTTCGTAGCTGAGCGAGTTTTGATTTGGCAGTAACAAGAACATTTTCAGTCATGACAAAACAAGAGCAGTTGATCAACGAACTTCCCAAGCAATACGATCATTTGGCGGCGCAGGAGCGTCAGTCAAGATTTTGGGAAGAGAAGGGCTTCTTCAATAGCGAAGTGAATCCTAATAAGCGTCCCTACGCAGTAGTCATTCCTCCGCCGAACGTAACAGGAGCGCTTCACCTTGGTCACGCGCTCAACGATTCTTTGCAGGACGCTCTCGTTCGTATGAAGCGTATGCAGGGCTTTGAAACGCTGTGGGTTCCTGGCGTCGATCATGCGGGAATAGCGACTCAAGCAGTAGTCGAACGCCGTCTGCTTGAAGAAGAAGGTAAGACCCGTTGGGATATTGGTCGCGACGCATTGGTACAACGAATTTGGGACTGGAAGGATCAGTATCAGGCTCGAATTCTTAGTCAGTTGAAAGCGATGGGGTGCAGTTGCGATTGGCGTCGTCTTCGCTTCACGCTCGACGACGTTTGCGCGAAAGCCGTGCGCGCGTTCTTCTTCAAGCTCTTTGCCGACGGTCTGATTTATCGCGGCAAACGTCTTGTGAACTGGGACGTGAAATTGCAGACGGCGGTCAGCGACGACGAAGTGTTCCATGAATCGACTCCAGGGCATTTCTGGTATCTCAATTATCCCGTCGTAGATCCGCAACCAGGCGAGCCAGAGTTCGTAACAGTAGCGACGACTCGCCCCGAAACGATGCTAGGCGACGTTGCGGTCGCGGTGCATCCCGAACCCGAGGCGGAATTTGCGCGAATAGAGGCGGAATTGCGCGAAAAACTCGCGAAAGCGCACGAGCGTGAACGCGACGAGATTGAAGCGGAATTGAAGGCTCTTACCGAACGCCGCGTCGACGTCTTGCCAAAGCTGATTCAATTAGCGCAAATGGCAAAGGATGGTCGTAAGGTCGTTTTGCCGCTTCAAAACAAAGTGATTCCAATCGTCGCCGACGTCTGGGCTAAGCCCGATAAGGGAACAGGTTGCGTTAAGATAACGCCAGCGCACGATCCGAACGACTATGAAGTCGGTATACGTCAGAATTTGCCGATGGTCAATCTTCTCAATCGAGACGGCACATATAACGAAAATGCTGGTAAATACCAGGGTCTCACGATTAAGAAAGTTCGTGAAGCGGTTCTTGCCGATCTTGAGTCGCTTGGCGCGCTTGTTAAAGTTGAAGATCGTCAAATCGAAATAGCGACGTCCGACCGTTCTAAGACGTCGATCGAGCCGTATCTCAACGACCAATGGTTTGTTAAAATGGATCGCCTCGCGCAAACGGCGATGGACGCGGTTACGAGCGGCGAAGTCGAGATCAAACCGAGTCGTTATGCAAAGGGCTACCTCGACTGGCTCTCTGAAAAGCGCGATTGGCCAATCGGTCGCCAGTTATGGTGGGGACATCAGATTCCTATCTGGTATTGTCCCGACGTTGCAGAAGACGTTTTGCGTCAAGCGTTCGCCGGTCGCGACGACATTTTATGGCGTCGCAATGAATCGAACGACGGTTGGCTCATTTGTTCGCGCGAGGAGAATTTGGCGGTCGACGCTGTTCCCGATCTAACGCTCACGCGAGACGAGGACGTTCTCGACACGTGGTTCAGCTCCGCGCTATGGCCGCACTCAACCCTCGGATGGCCCGACGCGACCCCAGAACTTGAATATTACTATCCGACAAGCGCGCTTATAACGAGCCGAGACATCATTAGTCTTTGGGTTGCGAGGATGGTGCTTGCCGGTTACTACAACGTCGGTAAAAAACCGTTCCAGCAAGTTTATATTCATCCCAAGATTCTCGATAAGTACGGCGAAGGTATGTCGAAATCGAAGGGGAACGGCGTCGATCCGGTCGCTGTTATGGAGAAATTTGGCGCCGACGCGTTGCGCTTTACCATGCTCTTCCTTACAACGGAGAGTCAGGACGTTCGTCTTGCGCTTGATTTTGAATGTCCCCACTGCGGCGCGACGATCGAACAGACCAAGAAGAATCGCACGCAGCACGTTATTCAGTGTCCGAAATGCAAAAAGAACTTCTCAACTCAGTGGGCTGATAAACCCGAGGAGAAGGCGTTGCCGCTTGGTCCTGTCGTCGGCGAGCGATTTGAAGTTGCACGCAATTTCTGCAATAAGCTGTGGAACGCGGCGCGCTTCGTGATGATCAACCTTGATAATTTCGCGCCTCGCGAAATCAAGCCCGACGAGCTACTCTTGGAAGACCGCTGGATTTTGAGCCGCTTGGCTAGCGTTGTAGCGCACGTAACGGAGTCGCTTGAGAATTACAAGTTTTCCGACGCCGCGCGCGCCTTGTACGATTTTGCGTGGGACGAATTTTGTAGTTTCTACGTTGAGATCTCGAAAGCAAGACTGTTTGATCCCGAAAAACGTGGTCTCGTTCAAAACGTCCTCGTTTCTACGCTCGACACGCTCATGCGCCTGCTTCATCCTATCACGCCGTTTGTAACGGAAGAAGTGTGGCGTCGTCTAGCCGACTTCGCGCCGGTTCGCGGCGTTCGTCCTGCGCCGGCTACCGAAAGCGTAACGATTGCGCCGTGGCCTGTTGCGGACACGAGCGCGATTAATCCCGAGATTGAAGCGCAATTCTCGAATTTCCAAGAGGCGCTGCGTTGCGTTCGAGACGCGCGCGCACGCCAAAACGTGCCGCCGAAGACGGAGGTTAAATTCTCCGTCAAATGTAGCGCCGAGATAGCGGAGATGCTCCAACCGATGAGCGAATACTTCCGATCAATGTCGGGCGCCGTTCTCACATCGATTGGACCCGAAGTAGAGCCTCCCGCATTGTCGTCTAACGCGACGACGGCGTCTTTGGAGATTTATGTTGACGTTGCAGATCTCATCGATTTGGAAGCTGAGATATCGAAGATCGAAAAAGACGTCGAGAAATTGTCGGGCTTTATTAGTTCGAAGGAAAGTAAACTGTCCGGCGATTTTGTTAATAAAGCTCCTGCGCACGTTGTTGAGAAAGAGCGCGCGTCTTTGCAAGACCTTTGCAACCAGCGTGACGCGAACGTTAAAACGTTGGAGCGTCTGCGCACGATTTTACGCGAGCGAAAGTAGCGAACTCTCGATCGACGGTCGTTGAGCGCGCATTTAGAATAAAACTTTTATCCTAAAAGAAGTAGTAGGTTAACTCATGAGCGAGTCATGCAACTGTGGCGATAAGGTTCGCCCTAATTTTGCGAAAGGGGACGGTCTTGTCCCTGTGATCGCCCAAGACTATCAGACGGGCGAAGTCTTGATGATGGCGTACATGAACGAGGAGAGTTACGAAGAGACTCTTAAACTCGGATACGCGGTCTATTATAGTCGTAGCCGTCAGAAGTTGTGGCGTAAAGGCGAGGAGAGCGGCAACGTTCAAAAGATCCACGAGATCTATATCGATTGCGACTGCGACACGCTTCTCATTAAAGTCGATCAAGTCGGCGGTAGCGCGTGCCACGAGGGCTATCCAAGTTGCTTTTTCCGTAAGTTGGAAGGAGACGACTACGTTGTTGTTGGTAAGCGCGTCTTCGATCCTAAAGAAGTGTACAAGAAGTAGCGTTCTCGCTTGTGCGAGGTCAGGGGCGGCGCAATCGCGCGCCGCCATAATTCATTTCGAGACAAATCATGGCAGACAATATTTTAAAGTTGGGTATTCCAGCAGGTAGTCTTCAAGAAGCTACTGTCGAGCTTTTCCAGAAGAGCGGTTACAATATCACGGTTGAGAAGCGTAGCTATTTCCCTTCGATTGACGACGACGAAATCGAGTGTATGCTCATTCGTGCTCAAGAAATGGCGCGTTATGTAGCGAACGGCGTTTTGGACGCCGGTCTCACAGGACACGACTGGATCGTCGAGACGGGCGCGGACGTAGTCGAACTAGCCGAGCTTACCTTCTCGAAGGTGAGTCGTCGACCGGTTCGTTGGGTGCTCTGTGTTCCAGAGTCTTCCCCAGTTCAGTCGGTCAAGGATCTAGAAGGTAAAACGATCGCCACTGAAGCGGTCGGTCTCACGAAATCTTACCTCGCGCGTCATGGTGTGACGGCGAACGTTGAGTTCAGTTGGGGCGCGACCGAGGTTAAACCCCCGAAACTCGCAGACGCGATCGTTGAAGTTACGGAGACCGGTAGTTCGCTTCGAGCGAATCATCTGCGTATTGTGGACGAAATTCTGCAGAGTACGACGCGCTTCATTGTCAATAAGACGGCGTATGCCGATCCCTGGAAGAAAGCGAAGATCGACGATATCGTCATGATGCTGAAGGCGACGCTGGAAGCTGAAAACAAAGTCGGACTCATGCTGAACGCGCCGAAATCCGGCTTGGACGCAATTCTCGCGCTTCTTCCTTCTTTGGATCAGCCGACCGTAGCGCCACTTGCCAATATGGATTGGGTCGACATTACGACGGTAGTCGATGAAAAGGCAGTGCGTACGTTGGCGCCGGAGCTTAAGCGTCTTGGCGCGCGCGGCATCATCGAGTTCAAGATTTCCAAGATAATCGACTGATTGTCGTAACCGCTCCGCATAAGGGGTTCGAAATATGATAACGCTTCCACGGAACCGTCGCAGAGACGTAGCTCGCAGGGAGCGTTTTTTCTTTTTCGACGCGCGAAAGCGGATCGCCTTCGTGATATTTTAAGATAAGGAGTGGGACATGAAATTCGTTCGCACGCACTTTCTTCGCCTCTTGCATACATTATTTTTCACCGCGTTCGCCTCGGGTTGCGCCTTTTCGCAGGACGGCGTGTTTCAAGCGGCGTACAGCGGTTTAGTAGAGCGTGGCGAAATGCCAGGCGCGGTTTTTATTGTCGCGTCGCCTACAGAAATAATCGACGTAGAAACGGTCGGCTATTCCAACGTCGAGACGCGGACGCCCATGAGTGACGACTCCGTTTTCTGGATAGCGTCGAATACAAAGGCGTTCGTTGCGGTTGCGACGATGATTTGCGTAGAAGAGGGTAAGTTGGATTTGGACGCTCCGCTCGACGCCTATCTTCCGCAGTTGAAAAACCTCAAAGTCGCCCGGGAGCAAGAGGACGGCTCAACGCTCCTTGTCCCAGTCGCTCATAAGCCAACGTTGCGCCAAGCGCTGAGCCATACGGCTGGCTTTCGCTTTATTACCCCGTTGCAGGAGAGCTATGGAATAGACGTTTTACCAACGCGCCGGCTTGCGTCCTTAGTCGGCGTAACGCCACTTATTGCGGAACCAGGCGAGCGCTATTCATACTCGAATCTCGGAATCGATATGGCTCAAGCGGCGGTAGAAACAGTGGTCGGCAAGCCGTTTGAAGAATTCCTGCGTGAGCGCGTGCTCGCGCCTCTTGAAATGAACGAGACGACTTTTTTCCCGACGTCCGAGCTTGAATTACGTTTTGCGACTCCCTACGCTTGGGACGCTGATAAGAGCGCGCTCAAAGCGATCCGGTTTGTTCAGAATCCGTCGCTGGACGACGGTTCTGCACGGTATGCCGAAGGCGGGGGCGGCCTCTTTTCCACGGCGCGCGATCTGATTAAGTTTTTTCAAATGTTAGGCGGCAACGGGGTCGGCGCGAATGGAAAGCGTATTCTTTCGCCTGAATCGGTCGCGGTAATTTCGAGTAAACAGACAGGGGACGCGCTTTCGGATAATTACGGGTTTGGAGTCGTAGCGCACGACGATTGGTACGGACATGGGGGCGCGTATGGCACGCAAGGTCTCGTCAAGCGTCATGATAATCTCGTCGCCGTTTATATGGTCGCCGTTAGCGGCGTTCCGAAGCAAGGCGAGGGGGATAAGATTTTTCGAAGTAGCGTCGACGAAATAGCTCGCATTCGCGGCGAGCGTTAGTTTTACCTTTGGTCTGTACGCATACGCGAGCTTGAAGTATCGCGCGTCCAGTTAGTTTTGTGTACGGGAGAGTGAGAAACCCATGAGAATATTGCGATTCGACAGTGTCGGTGGCGCTTCCGGCGATATGATTCTTGGCGCGCTTGTTGGATTAGGAGTCGATCCTCGTTCACTAGAAACGACCCTTAAGCGGCTTATTCCGAACGACCCATTTCGCTTCAAGATAGAAGAGAAGAGCTCCTTTGGCGTCTCCGGCGTTCATCTTACGGTAGAACTCGGCTCTGATCTGAATGCAAGCGTCAATCGTTGCGAGTATGGCAGTTGCTCAAATCATGATCACGAGCATGAGCATGACCATGACCATGACCACGAGCATGAGCATGACCATGACCATGACCACGAGCATGAGCATGACCATGACCATGACCACGAGCATGAGCATGACCATGAGCACAAACACTCTCATGGACGTACTTATGCCGACATTCGAGCGCTTTTAGAGAATAGCGATCTGGACGCAAATTCAAAACGCGACGCGTTATCCGCATTTCACGCGCTAGCTTGCGCAGAAGCGGAAGTGCATCAGCGCAAAATAGACGATGTGCACTTTCACGAAGTTGGCGCAGTCGATTCGATCGTCGACACGGTCGGTTGCGTTGTCGGCTTGAACGCGCTAGGAGTCGACGCAATTTCGCTTTCGCCGTTACCTGTCGGCGAAGGGCTTTTTAAATGCGCGCATGGGGTCTATCCTCTCCCCGCGCCTGCAACAGCGGTTCTTTTGCGAAATTACGGTCTTCCCGTCTCGTATAACGTCGAGCGTTGCGAGATGCTAACGCCCACCGCGACGTCTCTCTTTGCAATTTGGCGTAAAATGGAGATACCAAGCGGCTCGCGCGTCGTAGCGTCGGTGAATTCTTTTGGAACACGTGAAATGAAGACGCGTCCCAACATATTGCGCGCGACGCTTTATGAATCGAGCGCTGACTCGCCGTACTTGGAAGAAGAACTTGTCGAACTTGAAACGAACGTCGACGACGCTTCTGCTGAGCGACTTGCCACCGTGGCAAGCGCGCTCTTTGAGCTAGGTTGCCTCGACGTTTGGTTTGAGTCGATTATGATGAAGAAGGGTCGACCTGGCGCTAAGGTTTGCGCGCTTCTTAGAATGGATACGAAATCGGCGGCTTTACGCGTTTTCTTTGCACACGCCGGAGCGCTAGGCGTGCGCGAGACTGTCAAGCGTCGATATTCTCTTGCACGAGAATGGCGCGAAGTCGTAACTCAATACGGAGTCGCGCGCATTAAACTTGGTAAAGATTTAACTGGCGCTACTCTTGTCGTCGCGCCCGAATACGACGACTGTGTTCAACTTGCGCACAATAGCGGCGCGACCTTTGCCGAGGTTTACCACGCCGCGCTCGCGCACTACTTAACCCAGAGCCACTAACGACCGCGCGTTATACGACGCGCGCCTAGAAAGGCGACGCCCATGAAAGAGACACCGTTTATTAACGATTCTGTCGGCACGGACTCTAGTTTCGTCCATTCGCCGTTGAGGGTTCGCGGCGCTAGAACTCATAACCTTAAAAACGTCGACGTCGAGATTCCTTGGAATAAGACGACCGTGTTCTCCGGTCCGAGCGGTAGCGGTAAAAGCTCGCTTGCCTACGATACGATCTTTGCAGAAGGTCAGAGACAATATGTCGAAAGCCTTTCCGCCTATTCGCGGCGATTCTTTACTCGACTTGAACGCCCCGACGTCGACGCTATCGAAGGTCTGTCGCCAACCGTAGCGATCGCACAACGTCCGGCTGAGCCTAACCCCAGAAGCACAGTTGCGACGACGTCCGAGATATACGATTTTCTAAGACTGCTCTATGCGCGCGTCGGCGTCGCGAGATGCTATAAGTGCGGTCGACCTATTCAGCGTCAGTCAGAGAAACAGATTCTCAATGCGATTCTTGCGTTGCCCGAAGGCGCGCGCTTTATTTTATTAGCTCCAGTCGTGCGCGATAAGCGAGGCGCGCTTGCGGACGTCTTGCGCAATCTTAAGAATCACGCCTACACGCGCGCGCGTATCGACGGAGTTCTCATGGAATTGGATCCTCTGCCAGAGCTTGATCCTACGAAGCGGCATAGCGTCGAAGTTGTCATTGATCGTCTTATTCTACGCGCCGGTATAGAATCTCGACTTGAAGAGTCCATTTCCTCCGCGCTCACTAAAGGCGAGGGACTTCTCTGCTGTATGTATGAGAAGGAGCGCGTTACTACGCCGAGCGGATCAACGCGTAGCGTCTGGAAGGATTTGCTCTTCAGCGCGCGATATTCGTGTCCGAAATGCGGCGTGAGCTACGCAGAATTTGAGCCTCGCTCCTTTAGTTTTAACAGTCCCTTCGGCGCGTGCCCGACTTGCTCCGGCATAGGTCGAGTAGAAACGTTTTCGCAAGACGCGTTGCTTGCCGCGCCGGAACTTACGCTCGAGGGCGGCGCGCTTGCGCTTGGCAAAGGTCTTTCATCGCAGACGCAGGCGTCTGTCAATCAAGCGCTGGCAGAGTTCAAAGAGCATGAACCCGACGCCTATGCGACGCCCCCTTCTACGTGGAGCGCTCAAACGCGCAACTTCTTCTTTTACGGCGAGCCGCGCGAGACCGAGCTCGAAACAGAAACGGAATTTGAAGACCTCGATTTGTTTGACGTCGAATCGGAAGTAGAAGAGAGCGGTGAAACTCAAGGCTCCTATTACGTGAACGCCGATCGCGAGATTCTTGCGCGGCTCGCGGAAACGAAGCGCAACGCGCAACTTCGCAATCGTAATAACGCGGCGTTAAAGGAACGTAAGTCGTCTCGCGCCGACGATACTCCTAAGCGAGAGGATTACCTCGGGCTTATAGCCGTTTTAGAACGCGCGCTCGCCACATCCAAAAGCGTGCGTGAAAAGAAGTACCTTTCTTCCTTTCGCGGCGTCGTTGTGTGTAACGATTGCGGCGGCGCACGATTGCGTCGTGAAGCTCGATGTGCGACGATTATGGACAAACGTATCAGCGACGTCTGCGCAATGACGGTCGGCGAAGCGCTCGAATGGTTCAAGGGTCTTAACTTCGCCGAGCATGATAGCGCGATTGCTACGCCTATCGTCTCGCATATCGTTGGTCGTCTTGAAACGATGACGCGTTTACGCTTAGAATATTTAACTCTTGATCGCCCGACCGATACCTTAAGCGGCGGCGAATTACAACGCGCGCGCCTTACGACCGCGCTCGGCAACGGTCTCTCCGGCGTTTGTTATATTTTGGACGAGCCTACGACTGGTCTTCATCCTAGCGACGCCGATAAACTTATGAACGCAGTCAACACATTGAAGTCGCACGGCAATACAATTCTCATTGTCGAACATAATGAGAACGTTATTCGTCAAGCCGACTGTCTCGTCGATTTCGGACCCGGCGCCGGCGATTTGGGCGGTCGTATTCTCGCCTGCGGAACGCCGTCTGAAGTAGCGCTTGTTCGAGAGTCTCCCACGGGACGTTTTCTTAGCGGCGTTGAAACGACGCCTCGCCCAACGAAACGCCGTCGCGCTGTTAAAACGCGTTCGCTTGTTCTCGAAGGAGCGCGAACGAATAATCTTAAAGACGTAACGGTCGCATTTCCTTTGGGCTTGCTGATTTGCGTAACGGGCGTTAGCGGTTCTGGTAAAAGTACGCTTGTCCGTAAGACGCTAGTTCCAGCGCTTAGGAAACGTTTACACAGTCCTTGTGAGGACGAGAACACGTTTGCGGTCGAATTGAGTCGCGATTGTTCCTTTACAAGCCTTCGCGGCGCGAGTCGAATCGACAAGGTTATCGAGATCGATCAGAGTCCAATCGGACGTTCGCCGCGAAGCGTTCCCTCGACGTACTGTGGACTTTTTGACGAAATTCGCAAGCTGTTCGCAAAAACCCCTCTCGCGCGAAGCGAGGGCTACAAGGCCGGTCGCTTTAGTTTTAATATAGCTGGCGGACGTTGTGAGGCATGTCAAGGTCTAGGCGTGCAACGAATCGACACTCCGCTTACGACGGAGATGTATGCAACGTGCCCCGTCTGCAACGGATCGCGCTACGATTCGCGCATGCTAAAGATTCGTTACAAGGGTTATTCCATCGCGGATATTCTCAATTTAACATTTGACGACGCGTTTGAACTATTTTCCAATCATCCTATCGTCTCGCGGTACGCAGAGAGCTTTAAAAACGTAGGACTTGGCTACCTCGCGTTGGGTCAGTCGTCGTCTTCCCTGTCCGGCGGCGAGTCGCAACGTGTTAAACTCGCGACGGAGCTTGCGCGCGTTGACACGGGTTCAACGCTTTATGTTCTGGACGAGCCGACGTCGGGTCTGCACCCTAGCGACATAGCGCAGTTGCTAACAGTTCTGCAAACTCTCGTCGACGCTGGCAATACCGTGATCGTAATAGAGCATTCCCTCGAGATGATGCGCGCGGCGGATTGGATTATCGATCTCGGACCAGATGGCGGCGAGCGCGGCGGTTATGTTTTAGCCGCAGGCACGCCCGAGGAAATTGCGGCGCTTGACAATAACGAGACGTCGCGCTACCTCCGGCGAGTATTGAAATGACGGTCTAACGCATTTTAAACGTAGAAGGAAGTTTAAACCATGCAATTCTCTCGACGCAACTTCATGCAGATTTGCGCGTCCGCTCTCGCGAGCGGCGTAACGTCGCGCCTTATCGCCCAGACGTCCCCGGTCAGACGCGCGCAGTTTCCTGGCGAACTTCAGCTTAAAGTTCTAGCGAAACTTAGCAGGGACGGCGATTCCTTCACGCAGGGATTGATCTACGACAAAGACCTTGATACTGGTCGCGACGTATTGTATGAAAGCGGGGGTCAGTACGGTCGTTCGCTCTTGCGCAAAGTAGATCCTGAAACTTTGACCGTCCTTAAGAAAGTAAAAGTTCCCTCGCGCTATTTTGCCGAAGGATTAGCGTCGGTCGACGATAAACTTTATATGCTAACTTGGCGCGAGAAGACGTGTCTTGTGTACGACAAGTCGACGCTGAAGCAAGTTACAGAATATCGCTATCCTGGCGAAGGGTGGGGACTGGCGTACGACGGCGAACTACTCGCTATGTCGGACGGCACGTCGACGATACGGTATCTCGATCCCAAAACTTTCCACGAAAAGCGAACGATTGACGCGCACTATATTGCAGCGGATGGCGTTCGTCGCCCGATAGCCGATCTCAATGAGTTAGAATTTGTGAACGGTGAACTCTGGGCAAATGTGTTTCAACGCTCCTACATAGTTCGCCTTGATCCCCGTACGGGCGCAATGCTTGGAGCGGCGTTAAATTTTTCAGCGATCGTTCCGGAAAAGCTACGTAACCACCCCGAGTATGTGCTCAATGGCATAGCGTACGACGCGGAGCGTCGCCGTCTTTTCGTAACGGGCAAGCGTTGGCGTATAGTCTATGTTTACGAGTTGCAAGAATCCCGAGCTTAACAACAAGCAGATCGCGATCGCGTAACTTCAATGGAGGCAATAGTCGTTATGACGACTTTGGCGCTTTATATTTTTATTTTCTTGACAGCGAGTCTTGGCGCGTGCTTTGGCAGTTTTTTGAACGTCGTGATCTGGCGCGTTCCCGAGAAGATGAGTCTCCTTACGCCGCCTTCCCATTGTCCGAAATGTGGCGCGCGCGTGCGTTGGTACGATAATATTCCGATTCTGAGTTGGTTCATACTTGGCGCGAAATGTCGCGATTGTCGTGAACCGATCAGCGGTCGTTATCCTCTTGTTGAAGGCATAAGTTTTGCGCTTGCGCTTACGCTCGCAATCGCTTTTATTCTTGGCGGTTGGACAGGGGATCCAGCGCAATGGTTGTTTTGGGACGGGTATTCGGAACATCTATCGGCTTGGTGCGCCACGCTTAACGTTGATTCGTCTAACGACGTTTCTGGCGGCGAATTATCTTCCCTTTCGATCGTCGCGCAATCGTATGTCGTCGATATGTTCTTCCGAGCGCTGTTTGCAACAACGCTTCTTGTAACGCTCTTTACGGCGACGCTCGACTCAATTTTGGCGTTGGGCTTCGTGGAATATGATCGCTGCGCGTCGCCTTGTTCGCTTGTCATTGCGACGCTCATTGCGTCTGTTCTTTCGATATTGACCGTTATTTGGCTTGGCTCGGAATATACGACGTCAGTTAGTAGCGATCGTATTTTAGCGGCTCTCAAGAGTATGTTTTGTGGCGCCGTTGCGCCTGTTCTAATTTGCAAATGGCTTCCTTTGCGCGAGCGTTTCGAAACGATCGCTCTTGGCGCGTGCGGCGGTCTCTGGTTCACGCCGATTTTGTCGCTCACGGTTGTCGCTATCGCCCTCGCGCTCGCATTGGGATTGCGCAAGAGATTGTCACGCAACTATTTCGGACTTCTAGTCTTCTTCTCAATATTTGTCTATTTCATCGTCGAGACGATATTCGTTTTCGTCTGATAAGAATGATCAAACCGCTCAACTCTCGTGGAATTGAGCGGTTTGATTAACGTCGAGTTAGAATGTCGCGCTCTGCAGCGCGCTAGTTATTCTTCTTCTGACGATTTCTCTTCAGAGTTTGGGGCGTCGATGGAATTATCTGCCTCCGAGTCAAGAGCTGTTTGTGGAACAATGAGACCGGGTCGAACGACGCGGAAGTTTTTGTTGACGTCGGCATTCGAATTGAGCTGTTGCACAAGTTGCGCCGGTCGCTCCTCCACAGTCGCTTCCACTTTTTCTAGCTTACCCTTGCGATAAAACTGAATTTCAACCTTATTAGCTCCAGCTTTCTCAACCAAGTTGACAACGTCGGTCAGCTGATTCGTCTTCTCGCCGTTGATTGATACGACGACGTCATATCTCTTAAGTCCAGCCTTTTCCGCAGGCGAGTTTGGCGCGACGAATTCGACGAGGACGCCTTCATTCTCTTGTATTGGCATCTGGCTAACGAGAATAGCGGGAACAGACGAAACGCTCAAACCAATCCAGAATTTTGAGGTAGGCGTGTTCGCATTCGGCGCTCTTAAAGCCCTGTTTGGCGCTTGTCCGAAGGCGCCCGGCATAGCAAATTGTTGACGCAACTGGTCTAGTTGAGCGCGCATCCGTTCGTGTTCACGTCTCATCTGCTCTTCCATACGCCTAATCGAATCGAAGGGCGAACCGGTCGCGGCGTCGCCAAAGTCTTCGTCGTCGATCAAGCCCTTGAACGGATCCTGCTGGAAGACGCCGCCGTTGGCGATTTGCCCGTCCGGTAGTTGAATTGTCGCGTTAAGCGCGTTCTTAGCGTCTTCGCCTTCGAGCTCTGATTCGGTTTCTTCGACGAGTTGACCGTTTTGCCATACTTTTTTCGATTGAACAACCTTTCCGTCTGGCGTCGTCTTATTTTCAATCACGACCGAGTAGGAACTTGCGTTAGAGCCGTTGGGAACTTGAACCTGAAGAGGGACGTTAGCGTCGTCTTCTTGCGTTTCTGTAATGACTTTCGGGTCCGCCGAAGTTTTAAGTTGTTTTGTTTGTCCTAGCACGAGTCCGGCGCCGATGAAGCATATCACAAGGGACGTTACCGTCATGTACGCGGCAAGGCGCGCGCGAGAGTTAGTCTGCTTTTTCATCTGTCAATCCTTTATACTAGTATTGTTACGCGTAAAAACGCGTCTTTCTGTTTATATGAACCGCAAGAGCGCAACGCCGAGGTCTTTCTAGCGCAGACGCCGCGCTCTTGCGGCGGGAAGTTATAGGTAATATGCGGCGATACGTTATGTTCAGAAGTTTCACGTCTGAACAAAATGTCTTAGTCGGGTTGCAATTTACCAAATAGGCAAATTGTCGTCATACCTGACTCGATAGTCGTCAACGGGAAGAACAAGAGTTCTTCCATCGTTAAGTGGGAACCGATATTCGTTACGTCGCGCTTCTACGCGCCCGCCCACTGTATTGAGTTGTTGCACCACTTCCTTGGGAATCGCGGTGCGATGTGCAGCAAATTCCTCTGGTTTGTATTCTTTGGCTTCCGAGTACTCGATAGGCACGTCGTCAAAACCGACTTCTGGGCAATTCAGTAACGCTACGTTATTTTTCTTCACAAAAGGCACAGAATCTACGAGCTGAGCAGTTCTCACCTTATCTATGCTTGACGTCGCGTCAAAGTTGTCTGAAATTAGCGCCATATCCGAAGTCAGCCGCCCGCGATTGTTCGAGTTGCTTATTTCGCGCGAGTCGCCGCCGCGAGGCGGCGCTATTAAAGGGCGCTCCGCGTATTCTGCACTCGACGTTAGAAAGTTTTGAGAAACGCCGTCGTCGTATGAACTGCGTCGTTGAATCTTTGAAACGTATGGATCGTCAAGTCCCAGGATCGCGCGGTCGTTATGAATAGCTCTTTCGGCAATCGAGGCGCTTCGTTCCAGCGCGGTCGCGCTTCCGCTTCGCGCTTCACTCGACGCGCTCATTGCAATTGGATTTGTCCAGGTTGCGCCGAGCGAATCGAAGAGCGCGTGCGGTTGGCGAGCAGCTAGCGCGACGGCGTCCTGCGACTCTATGGGAATATTCATAGGAGCTATCGCATACCTCTCTGCCGCAGGAATTACGGCTTCCTCGGCGTTCTTCGTTTTACTCTCGGGCGCTTTTGACGCCAACGAGTTGACCGTCGTTGTTTGCATCGGTATTAGGTATCGACCCACGCCCAGCGCTCCTAACGCAATCAACACGGCTACCGCCGAGGCGGCGAGCGGTCGCCATAGATTACCGACGGCACGCGTTCTTTTACTTATATTGGTGAGATTCTCTCGCGTTATGTTAAAGCCGTCAGTTTTCGAATTGAGTTTAACCCTGCGCACCGCCTCCTTGAACGTTTGCTCTTCCAGGAATGAAAGCGCGCAAAAACGCCACCCGTCGAGCGTTTCGTCGAGTCGTCGTATCAGTTCTCGCCTTTCGTCGCTCGCGAGCTCGCCGTCGACCAAGCGTTCAATGAGTAACTCTTCGTCTGCAGTTATCATCGGCGATATGTCGCCAGCCTTGGCGGTATTATTTTCGTTCTTCATATCAACGCCTGAAACTTTAAATTTAGCACGCTTATTCTTTCCCGATTTCAATCGCGCTCGACTTCAAATTCATCGCAGGCAGTCGTAGCGAGAATTTGTCGCATCCGCTTCCGCGCGCGATGAAGTTTCGACTGAACCGCGCCTTCCGTCGCGCCCAATTCATCTGCGATTTCACGATAGCTTTTATCGTCGGAATATTTCATTAGCAGTATCTCGCGTTCGTCGTCTGGCAATCTTGCGAGCGCGTCTCGCACTAGCTGTTGACGTTCAGCGTCAAGCAACCAATCGATCGGTTCCTGTCGAGTGGAGTCGACTTGAAAGACTTGCTCCTCGTACCGTTTAACGAGTCTCCTCTTTCGACCCGCCTTTCGCCGATACAATGCGGATTGCAATACGACAAGTCGATATAGCCACGCGTTGAGCTTCGATGGATCGCGCAACGGCGCAGATTCTTTCGTCACGGCGAGCGCGATCTCTTGAAAGACTTCGTCGACGGCGCTCTGTTCGCCTACGCGTTGTGCAATAACGGCGCGCATCCAGCTTTCGTTTTCCAGAAGCGCCTTTCCCCAGTCGACGCGTCCGTCCTCCTTTAGAGGCGGCGACGGTCGCGCTAAGTTCGCGCATTGCGCGTCGTCAAGCTCGCGATCGTCGTTTTCGTTCGCAAGTGATGAACCAAACGTCATGACGTAATCTCTTTTCCTATAGGTTTGCCGTTCACCTTTTTCCGTGAAACTGCCCTAAAGTTGCCGAGTTCTTTTGTGTGTTGCGCGCGAATGAACTCTTTTTAAAATTTCCCGTTTCTCACTCCAACCGCTTGATCTTTCGCTGTCTTTTCGCACGTCATTGATTTTTGTCGAGTTTTAGGTACAATATCAGTCCGCGCGGTTTGCGCAAATGAATCACTCACGACTGTTATTAGAGAACCACACCATGCGTATTCGTTATGTGAAACGCGTTAGAATGTCGCTTGCTCTGTCCGAGTTCCAAGCGAGCGAACGCGACCTTCCCGCAGACATTACGTTGGCGTCATGGCGCGACTCGTTGCTTGACGTGCACGCACGCGTTTTGCACGCCGCTTTTTGCAACGATCTAGACGGTAGGTTTTTTCCAACGTTTCGTCAATACGAAGCTTGTAAAGGCTTAGTCGAAGCGACGGCGTACTCTCAACGTTGGTTTAAGCCTGGCTGGCTCCTTCTCGGTAGCCGTGCTTCGGTCGACGAGTCAGGGGTTCCAACGCGATTTTATGGCGCGGTTCATACGACCAAAACAGATCGTCGCGTCGGCGAGATCCAGAACATATCCGTCTTACCCGGTTCGCGCCGTCGCGGCTATGGTCGCGCCTTGCTTATTGGCGCGCTATTGGCGTTCCAGCGTAGCCGCTTTAAGCGAGTTGATTTGGACGTAACGGCGTTAAACTTCGGCGCGCTTCGTTTATACCTTGGAATTGGCTTCCGCGAGGTTGGCATTTCCTTTACGGAGTCCTTTGTCGACGACGCCCAGAGTGATAATTATCGGGTCGACGACGTTCCCGAAGAGTTTGTGGAACGCGTTCCTTAACGCGCTTGCCGTTGTCGTCCTTACCGCAACTTTTATTGTGCAACGATTATCGCGTCTCTGACGCCTTATATTAATATAATAGGAGAACGCATGGAGTCGTTCAATCGAATTCATCGCTATGACAACGGTCTGGTTTTACTATTTGAAAAAATGGACTGGACAGAGGCGTTTGCCGTTCGTCTGTGCCTCAACGGCGGATCTGTTTTTGATTTGCCCGGCGAATTTGGTCTCGCTTCCCTAACGTGTGAAATGACGAATCGCGGAGCGGGCGAGTATGATAATCGCGCGTTTTTAGCGGAGCAAGAAAATATCGGAATCGAATTATCCGAGAGCGCAGGTCGCAAGACGTCGTCTTTTTCTGCGCATGGTCTCGTAGACTTCTGGTCGCGATCTCTTGAGCTATTAGCGCTTCAGATTCTCCGTCCACGTTTCGACGAACAGCTTTTCGACGAATGCCGTATGACACAACTCCAGGCGCTCGCGTCGCGTCTCGATCATCCGAGCTATCGCACGGCGCAGGCGCTCGCCTCGATACTATTCCCCGATCCTTGGGGGCGCACTCCGCTCGGAGTTCATGACGACATTTTAAACCTCTCAATTGAGGACGTTCGTCGGTTCCACGCAGATCATTATTCTTCTGATTCCGCCGTAATAGCAGTTGCCGGTCGACTCGATTGGGATCGCGTTAAGGATAAAGTCGGTGAGCTTTTTGCCGACTGGGGTTCCCGTCCTTCGACGCCGCCAAGCGCGGTCGAATCAGAGAAATCGAGCGTGCATCTGGAGCAAGATTCCGCCCAAACGCAGATCCGCTTGGGCTACCGGGACGGCGTTCCATCTAGTCCGGAGTATCGAATAGCCGAAGCCGGTCTCCTCATTCTCGGGGACGGTATGAGTTCTCGTCTTTTTACCGAGGTTCGTGAAAAGCGCGGCTTATGTTATTCCGTTTCCGCCTCCGACGTGTCGCGCGGTCATTTTGGCGCGTTTGCTTGTGGTTGCGCGACCCGGACGAATCGCGCTCAGGAAGCGCTCGACGTTATTATTCGTGAGTTAGATCGCCTGTCGACGGAACCTATCAGCGAGAGCGAATTGTATCGCTATAAGATCAAAATGAAGAGCCATATTGTCATGCAACGTGAGTCAGCGCGCGCACGCGTGCGCTCGATGATTGGGAATTGGAAACGGTACAAGAAGATCAGAACGCTTGAAGAATCCCTTGCTATTTGCAACGGCATGACGTGTGAAAAAATTCAAGAGTACTTCGCGGAGCGCGGTAAGCGACGTTTCAAACTAGCAACGTGCGGTCAAGCGCCGCTTGAAATCGACCCAGAACGATTACAATAGAGTTCAACAAAAAAGCCTCGAACGAAAATTCGCTCGAGGCTCGCTTAATAGGGTCGGGAGGATTCGAACCACCAACCAAGGGATTATGAGTCCCCTGCTCTAACCGTTGAGCTACGACCCCAACTGCCACCATTGTATCCGTTTTATCCAAAAACTCAAGTCGTGAAAAGAAAATTTATTCAAAATTGCCTTCGTTGCTCCTTCTATTCTCCCACGCGCGTGATTTAACAGGTTTTTCGCGGAAAACTGAAGGATTGAGATTGTTTTGTCGATAATGACGAATGGTATGATTATTGAGAAACGCGTTTGTGTGCGTTTCGAGTCAGAGGAGTTCATGTGAATGACGAGACTAGTAAGTATGAAACGAGAGACGCTACGGGCGCTAATGGGACTTTCAGTTCTCTTGGCGTTCTTTACGCTCGCCGAAAATGGGATCGTGCTAAGCGCTCGCGGAACCGAGCCGCAGAGTTCGGAGGAACCGAGCGCATCGTCTCTCATGGAGATGAGAACGCCGGGAGGTCGAATCGGCGAATACCGTTACAACGGCGCGTTTGCGCCAACGCCAGGCGTAGGGTCGCGCTTTACAAATAGCGCGCGTTACGGCAGCGCTGGCAATATAGTCGGTCTCGATCCCGCCCGCGCCGGCTCGCGTTTTCAGGGCGGCGACCGCAGATTTCAGAGTCGCATGAATTACGACGCTCTACGCGCGTACACAGAATTCCGGCGTCTCGACCGCGAAGGCTTAGCGCGCGGATCCGACGCGGGCGGGGCGGCGGATAAACCTCGTCTAGTTGTCGCCTCCCCCCCCGCGCGTCTTCCGAAAAGCGGCGTTGGTCGCGCCCCACGCTACGGTATGACGCGTGAAGAGCTCGCGGCGGCCCAAGCGCGCGCTCAATTAGACGCGGAAACGCTCGCGCAATGGAACGCGTTCCAGTCGGCTCTTAACGGTCTCTCACGGTCAGCTGCGCCACAGGTCGATTCGCCGTCTACCGGCGAGATTAGCCCTGCCGCGCCGCAACAAATCTGGATGCGCGGACGGGCGCAGCAAACGAGCGAATCGTTTATGAGTAATCCCGACGCATACGATCCCTTCAGCGCCTATGACGCTTCGCTCGACTACGGTCAGAACGACTACGCTGGTTATGATGAAGCGTTCGGCAACCTTTCCTCGAATGTCGCCGCTCCGGTTGCCGGAGCGATTGGAACGCTCGGCGAGGTCGGAGCGACTGCGTTGCCTCCCACGCGCGTAATGACGCCAGCCGAAACCAAAGCGCTCCTCGAAGAGTACTTTGAACTGCAACTTTTGCGTAGTCCCGACGTGAATCCTCTTTCTCCGATTCAAGTCGATTTTCAAGGCGGAATCGCCACGATTCGCGGCGTTGTTCCGACTCCCTCCGCACGAGTAGCGGCCGGCAATATCCTACTTGCGGATCCTCGCGTTACACGCGTGAATAATATGACGACGTATGTTCGCGAAGAGGACGGTTCTCCAGCAACGGCGCCCACAGTGCAACCGAGTTCACCTCCCACGCCGCAACAATAGTACGAGAAATACTTCGAGATAAACGGGCGCCGCACGCCGCCAACAACCAACGATTTCCGTCGGTTGCGCGCGTTGCGTTTTTTCGTACGTCGTTTTTTTATGTAATTCAAACAGGACAAGATGGAACGTGAGAAATTAACTCCGGTCGGTCAGGCGGAGAGCGATCTTTTCGATTATAAGGCGCACTATCGCGCAGTACGTCGCGCTACGACGGAATCGTCCTTTGTGAAGTGGTTCCTTGTTGCGACGTCCTTCGTCTTCATGACGCTCTTTTTGCTTTTTCCGCTCGCTTGCGTTTTCTATGAAGCGTTTGCCGACGGACTTGCGGCGTTTACTCGTGCGTTGTCGTCTAAAGAGACGTTGAACGCCATGAAAATAACGCTCATAGCGACGTCAATAGCCGTCCCGTTGAACGTAATTTTCGGTCTTACAGCGTCGTGGTGCATTGGTAAGTTTCAATTCTGGGGCAAGGGCGTTCTCATCTCGCTGATTGATATTCCGTTCGCAATTTCACCGATTATTGTCGGTCTGCTTTTCGTCTTTTTGTTCGGCGCGTCGTCGGCGTTAGGACGTTGGCTCTTCGAACACAATATTCGGATATTATTTGCGACGCCAGCGATCGTAATCGTAACAGTCTTCGTAACCTTTCCTTTCGTCGTTCGCGAACTCATCCCGGTTATGGAAGCTCAAGGCTCTGAAGAAGAGCAGGCGGCGCGCGTGCTAGGCGCTAACGGTTGGCAAATCTTCTGGCGCGTCACATTGCCGAATGTAAAATGGGCGTTGCTTTACGGCGTCATTTTGTGCAACGCGCGCGCAATGGGCGAGTTTGGCGCAGCTGTTGTGGTGGCGCGCAACAGCGTCAAGACGAACACTTTGCCGTTGCACATTAACGCGCTGTATCAGAGTTATGGCAGCGGCTCTGCGCCCTTTGCCGTCGCGACGCTCCTTGCGACGGTTGCAATCATCACGCTCATTGTCAAAACCATTTTAGAGATTAAAATTAGGACGTCCGAGGAAGCGGACGTACAATAAAGCGAGCGCGTCATTCTCGCAGAATCATCATAGACTCGTTCAGGGTTGAACTAGGTAAGCGTCATGGGTATAGAAGTTAGAAATATCACGAAGTCTTTTGGCGGCTTCAAAGCGCTCGATCATGTCAATTTGCGAATCGAGGCAGGCGAGTTGGTCGCATTGCTTGGACCGTCCGGTTCCGGTAAGACTACGCTCTTGCGAATTATAGCCGGTCTTGAGACGCCTGATCCTGGTAGCGGGCCGGTATATTTTCGCGGCGTGCGCGTCGATAAACAGAAAGTGAACGAACGCGGCGTCGGCTTTGTGTTCCAACACTACGCGCTTTTCCGACATATGACGGTATTTGACAATATAGCGTTTGGTTTAACGGTTAAGCCGCGTCGAGAACGCCCATCGAAATCAGCAATCCGTGAAAAGGTTAAAGCGCTACTGCATATGATCCAATTGGACAACTATGCCGATCGTTACCCTTCGCAGCTATCAGGCGGTCAGCGTCAGCGAGTCGCTTTGGCGCGCGCGCTCGCAGTTGAGCCGCAGGCGTTGCTCTTGGACGAACCGTTCGGCGCGTTGGACGCAAAAGTTCGCGTCGAATTGCGCGCGTGGCTCAGACGTTTGCACGATGAAATCCATCTCACCAGCGTTTTTGTAACGCACGATCAAGACGAGGCGCTCGAACTGGCGGATCGCGTTGCCGTAATGAACGCCGGTCGCATCGAGCAAGTTGGCGCGCCGGACGAGGTCTTTCACGCGCCGAAAACGCCTTTTGTCATGAACTTCTTGGGGCAGGTGAATCAGTTTCGCGGACGCATGGAGCGTGGGCGCGTGTGGATTGGTTCCTATGAAGGTCAAGCTTCGGAGGAAGAGATTAACGGCGGTCGCGTCGTGCGCGGTTATCGTGCGGACGCGTCTAATCCAGCCACTATCTTTATTCGTCCCCATGATTTTGAGATTTCGACAACGCCGCAGAAAGGACGCCTCTCGTTTCCTGCAACGGTAGTGCGCATTCGCTCGGCGGGCAACGTCGTACACGTCGAAATGGTAACGGAAGCGGGCGAGACGCTCATAGCGGAAACGTCGCATCAAGAGCGAGCGGCGCTCCGGCTTGAAACCGGCGGCAAATTCTTCATGACGCCTCGGAATCTTCGAGTTTTTACCGACGAAGTCGACGAGCCCGAGCATAATCAGGTTGCGTCTTTCTAATTGTCGACGCAGAATTCACACAAAAAATAAGCCGCGCGCGCAATACTCTGCGCGCGCGGTCTCTTCTTTTATTTAGCGCGAGTCGCGTTATGACTTGACTCGTTTGTTACTTTTTGCATTCGAATGGGGTCGCGGGCAGTCCCTCGGCGCTATAGAGATTGCAACCGTCGGGATACATCTGGAACGCATATCGAACGGCGGTCGGCTCGTCGACGTCAGCAGAGACGACGACCTTATTAGGCGCGACAATTTCCGCTTTCGCCCAGACGAATTTTCCATCGGAGCCCGCGATCGCAAAGGTCTTCAGAGGTTCGTCCGTTTTGACGAACTCGCGCTCGTTGAGCTTTCCAGCAACGAGTCCCGACCCGACGTGTTCAAAAGTAACAGTTGCTTTACCGTCGGCAAACTCGACGTCTTTTACCATAGGCGAGCAACATTCAACGTCCTTATTAAAGACTTGCGCGAGCGCCCAAAGAGCGAGACGATTACCAACGATGAACTTATTCGTCGGGTGAATGTCGTCCGTTTCTCCAGCGTCGATAATAACCGCTTGACCCGTATTGGCAACTTCCATGCACATCGTTTGACCGTTGCGCAGATAAGGCCAGTCAGCGGTTTCGTTCGGATCTTCTTTGATCGCCGTGAAAGGCGCGAGTTGCACCCAGTAGAATGGGAAGTCGCCATTTTTGAAGACCTTGCGCCATTCACGAATCATTGCCTTTTGCTTGTAGTAGTAGAATTCGCGTTCGCCAGCGTTGGAACATCCTTGATACCATAGAGCTCCGCGGAAGTTGTAATTGATCCACGGCGCGAGCATCGCGTTGTACATTCCTCCCGCCTTAGCGAAATCTTTTTCTTCCGGACGTTTAGCTATGAGTTGCTTACCGACTTCGACAGTTTCAGGAACCTGGTTCCAGCCCGCGTCGGGAATCCAACTGTTAATATTGGAGCCGCCCCAGTTGGAATCAATGAGTCCTACCGGCACGTTGAGCTCTTTGTTAAGTCTAACGGCGAAATGGAACCCTGCGGCGGTGCAGTCTTTTTGTACTCCGTCCTTACATACGAGCCACCCCTTGGTAGCGAAATCTTTTTGCGGCTCGTCCTTAACGACGTGCTGCGGACGATTAAACCGAATGAAGCTGTAATCGCCGTTGAGCTCTTCTTGCGTGCACGCCAAACGCGGTTCTTCAGTTCCACGTTTCTTTTGTCCCCAGGAATTGAGCGGCATTTCCATATTCGATTGTCCACTACAAATCCAGACTTCGCCAACGAGGATATTAGCGAATTTGAGCTCGTTTTTTCCTGAGATAACGAGTTCTCTTCCCTCGAATGAGGTAGGTAGCGCCGGTAGTTCAACTTTCCACGCGCCTTGCTCGCACGCGGTCGTCTTCGCGGTGTTGCCAGCAAATGAGACGGTAACTTCTTCGTTGGGATCGGCCCAGCCCCAGACGCAGATCGGTTTGTCGCGCTGGAAGACGCCGTTGTCGGTGAAACATTTCGGCACGGATACGTCGGCGCGCGCCGCCACTGCGAAGGTCGCAAAAGCGGTTACCGTCGCGAGTAGCGTAAACAGAGCTTTTTTCATTGTCTTTAACCTTTCAGTAGAAGTGGTGAAGGCGATTCGCGACGCTTTACTCGCGAACTCGCCAGTAAACATTTCTATCCAATATAGTCATTTGCAATCCGTTTTCAATGGATTGAGAAAATTTCTTGCCTCACTGTACACGAACTAACGCAATCTGGTATAATTATAGGAGCTGGTCGCTCGTTCATGGGGAGATTTTATGATTCAACTACAGGTTAATGGCATGACGTGCGCCGCGTGTTCCGCGCGCGTCGAGAAGGCTTTGCTTGGCGTTCCTGGCGTAACGTCGGCTAGTGTGAATTTATTAACGAACAGCG
>ONJR01000114.1 GCA_900318195.1 uncultured Planctomycetota bacterium | reverse complement strand
TGCGCAACGTTTCTTGCGCTATTCGAGATCAATGAAATCATGTTGGCGTAATAAGGGGAATCAACGACTTCGGTAGAAAAGCGAGCCCAGCGGATCCGGGGTTTTGCCTGCGGCAAGCGCTTTGCGCTAGGAATATGGAAAAACGACAAGGAAACCGAATTGGCGACGCTTACGGCGCTAGTAATTCATTACCAACAAGGCAAGCGACCAACGGGAGCGGGAACCGAACGACGCGCGCGGGAGCGCGAACCGCCAGTCCGGGCTCCGGACCGCGCGGGAGCGCGAACCGCCAGTCCGGGCTCCGGACCGCGCGGGAGCGCGAACCACCAGTCCGGGCTCCGGACCGGGTTAGGGTTCGGAGCAGAGATTCACGAACGCTTCTTCCACGCGAGCGCGCGAGAGTTCGTCGGTCAGAAAGCATCTGGATCGACCTTGCGGATTAGGCGTAAAGACCGTCTTTCCCTCGTCGCTGAAGGCGACGTCTCCCGGTTCTGATAGGGTGAAGTAGTTTCTTCCCTCTTCGGGTCGCAGTACGAAGAGCACGCTGGTGAGATCCCAGGTCGGCCGCCGATGATTGAATCCCTCTTGCGTATTCTTCGCGGTCCAGTATTCAAACGAATCGCGCGCGATTCGCGACCGACCGGTATAATCTCGTTTAAGATTAATCGGCTGCATGCGAATGCGATCGCCTACTTCGTATCCGCTATAGACGACCTCGGTCGGCCATTCTTTAGCGAACTTCTGCGCGGCGGGAATATTACAGATAATATTCCACTCCTTGTGTTCGCGATAGGCTTCCGCCGTCTTATCAATCGCAAAGGCGCCGCCCATAACGGATACGAGTCGCACCTTGCGCGCCGCAAGTTCCTTACCGGTCATAGGCGAAATCTCGTCCGGCGCGGAGTCCAGGAATTTCGCAAGGTTATAGGACGACCCGACCTGAATAATCACGACCTCGCCGTCCTGCGCGTTCGCTAGGAGTTTACGCAGAAGCGCAACCGCGTCCTGAGCCTGGAACCCGCTAGGAACAGGATAGACCAGTTCGCCCTGCGCGTTCTTCTTCGTAATAATATCGGTCGGATAGCGATCGTCCTTATCGGGACAGTCGGCGCAAAAGCCCACGGGAATCTCAGGGCGCCCGTAGTTCGCATTGAACGCGGCGACGTACTTCGCGGCGGCGACCTCATGGTTCGTTATCGTTACGCCGAGCAGTTCGCAGACCCCGCGATTCGCGAAGTTGTGCAGTAGCGCGAGCGCGAACGCGTCGTCAATATCGCCGCCAATGTCCGTGTCGAAAATAACTTTGACCGGCTGGTCGGCGGTCGCGCGTACGTTGAGTAGATCGCGCTCATCCGCCGCGCGCACAAAGGGAGACAACACTAGACCAGCGACCGTCGCCAGCGCTATCATAAGAATACGATTGGTCATTTTGACGCTCTTTCTATCTTTCTGTTTAACGGTGTGAAATATGTAAACTAGCGCGTATTATCGCGCTTCGAGTTCGAGCGGACCGAGTAGTCCGCTAGGTTCAAGCGTATCGGTCGAAAGGTACCCGCGATAGCGCGGCATTGGCGCGGCGCTCGCACGCTCAAGAACGACGTTCGTCTGCGTATAGCGTTCTTCCGGCGGCAACGCGGCGTCCCCGATCAGACGATTCTGCCAACAATTAACGACCTCAATTTCAAGTAAGTTCGCTCCCTCCTTAACCGCGCGCTCGATTCGAACGTCGTACGGCTGCTTCCACGCTATTCCGCAATCGATCCCGTTGACTTTAACCCGCGCAATATCGTGAACCGTTCCCAGTTTGAGCGTAATATCGTCGCTTTCGGCAAACTCCGCGTCGAGCTGAAACTGCGTTCGATAGACTGCGGTTCCCGAATAATACTTGACACGATCGTCGTCGTTCTCGTTCCATAACTTCAGCGCGTCCCAGCGCACGAGCCCGGGACCGCCCCACTCCGGGTCGAACTCCACTTCAAATTTCGGCAAGATCGAAATCGAACGACGCGCCTTCGCACGAGGATCGCGATACGGCGCGGCGGCAATCGGGCGATCTTTAGGCGAGAAGACAATAAAGGTCGAAGTTGGAACAAACGGAACCTTCACGCGCCCGTCCTCGGTCGGTTCATAAGGAATCACGGAAACGACGCCCGTCGCCGGATCCCAGAGCGTCGGAACCTTATCGGCGACGCGAAAGACGCAATTATTCGCGCCAGTCTGACCGCCAGTATAGCTCGCGACGAAAAAGACGTCGAGCTCGTCGCTCGCGCGGTGGACAAATTGAACGGGATCGTCCGAGGCGAAGTCGGGCGCGCCCCCTAATTCGGCGAGCGTCGCGGCGACGCTCTGATCACGATAGACGCCGCGCGCGCGAGAGTTGCGCAACTCGCTTGCAAGCGCGCGCGTTTCCTCGTCGGCGGCGCGCCAGTTCAGTAGCGAGACCGAAGCGCGTGGATCAAGTTCGCCGAGCAGGATCGGCGCGCCCTGCGACGCAAGCGATTGCAGTTTGCGCATAACCTCGACCGGCGCGCGCTCCTCGCTGAGATCGAAGACGAGCAAACGATATTGCGCGCCGCCGGGAAGCGCAAACTTTCCGTCCCGATATTCCAGTCGGTCGACGAGCGTCGCGGCGTCGAGCAGATCGTAACGATAGCCCGACGGCGCCGACAGCTTCGAGCCGTCCCGCCAGCGCTCCGCAAGTCCCCACGTTACATAGTTCTTATCGCTCGTATAGACGCAATAGTCCGCGACGAATTCGCCGTGACGCAAGAGGAGTTGGCAACGCGCCATGTAATCGATAAACGGCTTAACGTAATTGTGCCACGTTACGTTAGCGTTAAGGTGTGAGCCGGCGAAATATTCGAACCCCGGCTTACCGAGCGACTCGTCCGACGCCGTATACGTATGCCATATCATAAGGTTCGCGCCCGAGAGAAAACTCGCGTCCGCATAACGCTGCAGCATGCCGGGATAGACTGACCAATGCTGATTCATATGCGTAAACGCTTCCAACGAGACCAGCTTGCGACCGTAGATATGCGCCGCCATCGCCGCGTACGGCGCGTTCGTGCGCGATATGTCGCCAATCCAGAACTCGCCCTGAGGAAAGTCGTTACGTCCCCAGAAGGAGAGCATATCCGACTCCTTAAAGAGCGGAGAATTACGATTCCAAGGTCCGCCGTCCTCCGAATGCCAACGAACCCCGCGCTCATGACACAGCTCGCCGACCGTCTCGTAGCAGTTCAACGCGAACGCGTCGGATATCGTGCGCATATAGTCGCCAAGAAAACGGTTCGGATCCGGTCCGCCCTCGGGTCTAAGCCCGCGCAGTATCGGGAGATAATCCCGGAGCGAATACCCTCGACGCGCGCGGAAGAATTCGGCGAACCCACGCGTCCAATTCGGATGTACGCCCTCCCATGACACGTTATAGAAATGCGACAGCGTTTTACCAGCGTGCGCGCCGACGTCCTTCAGTAATTGCCCCGGCATTTTCTCGAAATAATCCGCGACTGCGGCTCGATTGAGAATATCGACGCAACCCGGCTCGCCTATGCGCGTCGCTCCGAATCGCAAGATCTTCCAATGCCCAGGCGGAACCTGCCACGAGAGTCGATCAGCTTGAATCTTATCGGTAAGATCGACAACCTGATCGTACTGCGGCGCCTCGCTGGAAACGTTAAGCGCGACCGGCGCCCACGCGTCGTTCAGTTTAACCTGCTCGCGACCCGGCGCAACGGACGACGTAATTCGTACGGCGAGCGTTGCGACGTCGTAGTAATACGGCTTATCGGGCTTGGCAAAATCAAGTGCTACGGACTTCGGACCGTCAAGATTACCCTCCGTCCATATTAGTTCGTACGGTCCGAGCTCCTTCATATCCCAAGGTCCGCGCAACTGCCCTCCGCTGTCCGAGATATTAAAGCTGACCTGCATATCGCGCCGCGCCGCTTCGGAAACGAGGGTCGTCATAATCTCGCGCCAGCTCGGCGACATGAATTCATGGCGTATCTCGAGCGGGACGGGCACGTGCGTCTTGGAGTCGTAATCGTCCCAATATCGTCGTGAATCGAAGACGAGCATTCCGCCCAGTCCGATCGCGTCCATATCGGCGACGTCGCGCGTTACGAGCTCGGTCGACGTGTTCCCTTTAAGGTTCCAATAGTACGCCCAAGGTCGAACCGCCTTCGGAGGCGTAGCGAAATTCTCGACGGTAACGCGCGTATTCTCCATAGCGTCGGCGCTCGACTGCGCGCGCGCGCGACCGCTGAACGCTACGAGAAAGAACGCGACGACTATTATGCGAATGAAAAGGTTGCTCTTCACGTGCCTCTCCTATAATCCTATCCCATGCGAACTCGCGACGCGCGATTCGCATAACGTTAAGTATAAGCGAACGATTGCGCGACGTCAACCTTTTCGCATAACGAGCCAGACGAAAACGGGAGCCCCGATAAGACTCGTTACAATACCGACAGGCAGCGAGACCGGAAAGAGCGCGACGCGCGACGCCGTATAGCACGTCGCGAGAAAAAGCGCGCCGACCAACGCCGCGCCAGGCACGAGCGCGCGGTGCGTATTGCCGACGAGTAACCGCGCGGCGTGCGGCGCCGTCAAGCCGACAAATCCGATCGGTCCGCAAAACGCGACGATTACGCCGACGAGCGCGGAAGACGTCGCAAAGAGCCGCTTGCGCGCGCGCGATACGTCGACTCCCAGACTAGCCGCGCGCTCCTCGCCAAGCGTTAGCGCGTCCAAATCGCGCGACATGCCGAAAAGCGCAACAAACGCCAAGACGACAGCGATCGCCGTAATCACAAGGAAACGCGTCTCGCAAAGTTCCAAACTGCCGGTCGTCCAATGCAACGCGACGTGCGTCTTCGTGGGATTCGAGATGAACTGAAAGCACAACACTAAACTGGAGAAAAAGAAACCAATAACGACTCCCGAGAGCAATACGCGCTCCTGACTCTGCGCGCGACGCGAAAGACAGTAAACCAAACACGTCGCCAACGCCGCGCCAAGTCCTGAAAAGACGACAAGTTCAGGAACGCCAAAGAGACGACTGAAAAGACCGCCGAAAAGCGCCCCTGAGAAGTAAATCGCAAGCGTCGCGCCAAAGGACGAGCCGCTCGCTATGCCAAGCGTGTACGGCGTCGCGAGCGGATTGCGAAAAAGCGTTTGCAACGCCAGCCCGGCGAGCGCAAGTCCCGCGCCCGCGAGCGCTGCAAGCGCCGTCTTCGGCATACGTTCCGCCCAGAAGATCTTCGCCGCTGAATCGAGCTCGCGCAAAGGAACGTCGGACGTCGGAAAGCGTAGCCACACGTCGGGAAAATAGCTCGTGCGACCGAGCAACGGTAGAAACGCGAGCGCTAAGACGGCCAAAATTGCGAGCGTCGCCAAGAGTTTGCGCGACGCGACGCGCGACGACGCGACAGCAACGCGCGACGATGCGAACGCCTGCGACGCGCGCGAAGATTCAGGCGCGCGCGCGCGCGGCAGTATCATAGGCGCGCCCGTCTCGGGGTGCGGCGCGGTCGTTAGCGGTTCGCCGTAAATTGCGACGAGCGCGTTCGCTTCCGTCGATTCGCGCGCGTCCCCGCAATATACCTGCGCGCCGTTGCGCAACGCGACGACGCGACTCGCGAGAATAGCCGCGCGATTGAGATCGTGCGTCGCTTCGACCGCGACCGCGTTATAATCGACGAGCCACGCGTCGATCGCGTCCGATATTTCAGATTGACTGCGGTAGTCGAGAAAGGTCGTCGGCTCGTCGAGCAGCAGTATTGTGGGGCGTTGCGCAAACGCAGCCGCTAGCAACGCCTTCTGACGTTCGCCGCCGCTAAGCGTGTCGATCATGCGATCGGCGAATCGGGACGCGCCGACGCGCGCGAGCGATTCCTCTACGATAGCGTCGTCGACCGCGTCCGCGCGCGCGAGACGCGATAAGTACGGCAGCCGCCCCAACGCGACTATCTGACGAACGCTATAAGCGCCGAATTTACCGACGATCTGCGGCACGACGGCGACGCGTCGTGCAAGCTCGCGCCGCGCGTACGAACGTACGTCCAGACCGTCGACAAGTACGTCGCCGCGCCACACGTCGACGAGCCGCGCGACGCAACGTAAAGTTGTCGTTTTTCCGGCGCCGTTCGCGCCGACGAGCGCGATTCGTTCGCGCCGGTACGCGTCGAACGTTACGCCGCGCAGTATTTCGCGTCCCGCGCTCGTCGCGTAGCTCAGCTCGCGCACGGTCAGAATAGGAGTCTGCTCTGGCGTCATGTTGCGTTGTCGTCCGAGCGCGCTTCCGAATACTTCCTCAGCACGTTAAGGAAATGCTCGTTAAGCGGTTCGCTTTTATGGTAGTTAAAGTTAATAGTCGAGAAGATCGAGACGCTTACGGCGCATTTCTCTTCGCCGCCGTCCTCGCGCGTTCGCCACAACTCTTGAGTTATATCGAACGACTTATTACCGATCCGACTCGTCCATGACCGTGCTTCAAGTCGATCGTCGACTCTCATTTCCTCAAGGTAGTCGACGGTGACCTTAACCACGACGAGTCCGTGCGGTTTAAGTTGAAATCGCGGAAAGAGTTCCTGATAAATCGGCGTGCGCGCGCGATCAAACCAGCGCGTTACGGCAAGGTAGTCGATCGCGCCGAAGAGGTCCGTGTCGGCGACCTGCGGATGAATTGTCATTTTAGCGATCATTGCGAGTATGCGCGCTCCGTAACTACATAACCTGTTCGCGCCATTGATACTTCTCAAGTACCGCGCGGAAGGAATCTTGAAGCGGTTCGCTTTTATGATCTTCGAAATTGAACGCGCAAAAGATCGTCTTACCGACCGCGCAAAGCTCGCCGTTCTGACGACACTCTTGCGTCATTTCAAAGGACTTATTGCCGAGCACGCTAACCCACGCGCGAAGTTCGACGTCGTACTGTACGTAGACCTCTTTAAGAAACGTTATTTCCGTCTTAAGAACGACCATACCATGCGGGCGGAAGTCGAGATTAGGCGATATTTCCTTGTAAAGCTGCGTGCGCGCGCGATCGAACCAAAGGGAATACGCGAGGAAATTAATATGCCCTTGCATATCTGTGTCCGCAATTTGCGGCGTTACCGTCGTTGTGAAGTACATCGATTGTCCTAAATCGTAAAAATAGAATTGGTAAATGTATGTTACTTATTGAATATCATATAGATCGCAGTTGACGACGCAACCGCGACAAACCCGATCGCCGCCTCGTACGGTATCAGCTTCGCGCGCTCGGAAAAGTTCATGCGCACGACGCCGCCCGTCGCGTGAAAGAACGAGCCGTGCGGCAAAGAGTCGAGCGTAATCGCGCCCGCGTGCAGCATTGCGGCGGCGGGAAGCGCAGCAACGCCGCCCGTCGCAAAAGTCGCGGCAAACGCCTGACTGCCGACGGAACAGCCCGCCGTCGTCGACGCCGTCGCCGCGCTGAAGAAGACGCCGGCAATCGGCGCCAAGGCAAACGTAGGCGCGTTAAGGCGTTCAAGGAGCGACGTTATGTCCGTCTGCAACGTCGAGTCGCGAATGATTCCTGCAATTGCGCCGGCGCTGATCAAGAGGATCGAGACGCCTACGACTTTACTCAAGCCGAACTCTGAATACTCCCTAAGTTTCCGCGCGTTGCCAGTCGCTACCGCGCAGACTAGACCGCCGAGAGGAAGCGCGAGAATGGGATCGATCTTAATATTAACGAGAGGGCGCAACGCGAGAAGCGCAAGGATAGCGAGCGGACCGGCGATCGAAGCGGCAAAGGACGGTAGACGCGCGCCTGACGCGTCGTCGTGATCGAGCGTTTCAAGCTCGCGCGCGCCCCGTTTCGACAGCGCCGTCGCAATAAGCGTCGCGGCGATAAGCGCAAGAATTGCCGGAATAAGATTGCGCGCCATGAGCGACGTTAAATCTACGCCAAAGACGTCCGAAGCCGCGATCGTATTAGGGTTAGGAGAGACGATATTGCCCGCCTTACCGCCGCCTATCATCGCTAGCGTTACGCACGACCTCGAAAGCTCCAACTTACGACCGATCGCGAGCGCTATCGGCGCGACCGTTATCACCGCAACGTCGATAAAGACCCCTACGGCGCAAATGAGCATGGTCGCAAGACAAAGAGCAAAGACCGCGCCCCTGCGTCGAAAGAGCGATACGATCGTCTCCGCTATCTTCTCCGCCGAACCCGTCTTAATGAGCGCGCCGGCTAATATCCCGCTCGTAAAGATACGCAACGCGGGAGACGTCATTGAACTCGCGCCGCTCGTTATCGCCAGAACGGTCGTATCTAGATCGGCGCCGCCAAGTATACCGCCGATGAGCGCGCCGAAGATAAGACTGTACGGCGTCGGAACTTTCGCGATTATTCCGAGAATAGCGAAGATCAGACCGATAAGCGCGCCCAACGTTGAAAAATGTCCGTCCATTTCCTAACTCTCTCCTTCGCGATTATTGCGCCGAACGTCGCCGCGCGCCAAGCTCAAACCCGATCTTCACAAGTTGGAACAAGCGAACCGCGCCGTCATAGTAGAGTTCGCGCGCACGCGCAAGCGCGTCCGCAAGCGGCATGGGCGAGTCTACCGTCGTCATAATGCAAGAAATACCAGAATCATAGAGCGCGCGGTAACCGTCCCCGACCGAACCGCAAAGCGCTACGCAAGGAACGCCCAAACGACGCGCGCGACGACCTACGCCTGATAAGACTTTACCGTTCGCGCTCTGACCGTCCGCGCGACCCTCGCCCGTTACGATGAGATCGGCGGAACGCGATAAATCGTCGAATCGCACAAGATCGAGCATAACCTCGATTCCGGACTTCAACTCCGCGTTAAAAAGAATACGCAACGCCGCGCCGAGACCGCCCGCCGCGCCGCTACCGGGAAGATCGTTCGCGTCGACCCCAAATTCGCGCAAGAGCGCGCGACGATAAGTCTGCATTCCGTTCTCGAGACGCTCAACCATTTCGGGATCCGCGCCCTTCTGCGGTCCGAAGACGCGCGTCGCGCCCGTCTCGCCGCACAACGGGTTCGTAACGTCGCACATGACCGTTATCCGCGCGCGGCTAAGTCGGGGGTCGAGTTCTGAAAGGTCGACGCGTTCAACCCGAGCAAGATCGCCGCCGACCCCTGCGAGGCGCTCGCCGCAGCGGTCGTAGAACTTTGCGCCTAACGCGCTTGCGAATCCCATGCCGCCGTCGTTCGTCGCGGAACCGCCGATTCCGATCGTTATATCGGTCGCGCCTAATTCGAGCGCCGCGCGCACGAGTTCGCCTGTGCCGTACGTCGAAGTTACCTCTGGATTGCGAGCTTCTGGGCGTACTAACGTAAGTCCCGACGCCGACGCCATTTCAATTATCGCTTCCGTATCGCTGAGCATACCGAACGAGGCGCGTGTCGGCGCGCCAAGCGGATCGCGAACCACGCGCTCGATTAGACGACCGCCGCGCGCGCTAAGAACGGCGTCGGCTACGCCCTCGCCGCCGTCCGCGATCGGCGCAACGCAAGTCTCGCACTCGCCGAAGACCGCGCGCGCAGCTGCGGTCAGCGCCGCGCCCGTTTCCGCGCTCGTCAGCGTGCCCTTAAAAGAATCCGACGCAAAGACAAACTTCATTTCTGCAACCTTTATCGCTATGATTTAAAAAATCGCGTCCCTATCGAAATAAGAACGCGATTTCGACGTCAAAAGTACGAGCGCGCCATTGAATTACTTTTCAAGGGACAGAATGCGCACGTTGCGGAATTTCACGGGATCGCTGTGTCCAAGAAAGCCGACGAAGCCCGACTTGTTGTGCAGACCGGGGTGCTGCGCGTCGTGAATCGGTTTCGCGTTCGTGATATCGGCGTCGACGATGAGCTGACCGTTCACGATGACCTTAATAAAGGGTCCGATCGCAATGACTTCCTCGTAGTTCCATTCTCCACGCGGCTTCTGCGCGCCGGTCTTCGCGGGAACGATTCCGTAAATGGAGCCGTGCGCTTGCCAAGGCGCTATTTTACCGGCGACGTCGTCCGCGATGATCTGAAGCTCCATACCGTTGTACGCCGCGTCGAGATTCGGCGCCGTCGCGCGGATACCGCAACCGTTGTTACCCCAATTCTTCTCGTCCGTCGGCTCTTGGAATTCGAACCGCAAGACGAAGTCGGAGTACTTCTTCTTCGTCATGAGGTTGCCGCCCTTTTCGCAGACGAAATAACCGTCCTTAACGGGATAGCCTTCGATACTGCTCTGCCAGATTTCGGGACTAAGAGGTCCGCCGTCGAAGAGAAGTTCAAACCCGAGTTCTTTCTCTTGTTCCGTAAGCGCGTTAAGAGGCTGACCCTCTTGACCATAGAGCGCGCTAGCAACGGCGCAAACGCCGAGAAATAGCGCGACAACGATAGATTTCTTCATAATTGTGTCCTATTGCTGAGTGATAAGCGCGCGCGCCGCGTCGACGCGCGCGCGGATGCGTAACATAATATTCAACGAAAGATTACAGTAGCTTCTTCGCGCGATCTTTAATAGCCTGATCGGACGCGGCGTCCAGAACCTTCTTCATGCCGTCGACGAGAATCTTCGCGGCGGCGTCCTTAGCGGCGTCTCCCGACTTGTCGTTCCAGTTCCAACCGGGCTGGCTCACGCGAATCTTTTCGGCGACGAACACGGCGGCTTCGCACGCGGCGTCTTTATATTCCGGGTACTTTACGTACTCGAGCGCTGCGGCGACGTTGTCGGCGACGATGTTGCGTTTGAAGACTTCGAAGATAAGCGCTTTGTCTTCGGGTCGCTTAGCGACGTCGAACGCGATTTTGCACATTTCAATCTTGCGAGCGACCGGTAGGTCGAACTGTCGCGCGACGCGCACGTATCCGCGGACGCCGCGAGAATGGTATTTCGCGTCGGTCGCTTGCTGCGCGATCGCAAGGCATACGGCGGCAACTTGTTCCGCGTCTTCCGGAGTGTTCCATTCTCCTAGAATTTGGGTCGCTTTATCGACGGTCGGACCGTTGCACGCGTTGGCTACGGCGTTGAGCGCGACGCCGCCGCCAATTTGCTTCAATAGCGGCAGGATCTTGAGCTTCTGGTCGAGCTCCGCTTTTTCAAAGATATCGGCGACTTTCGCGGCGCAGTCTTCGCGCGGCAGGCGCGTGCACGCGGCGCGCAGTAGCCAGTCGACCTTCTGATCGTTCGTTTCGCCGTTGAGCGCTTGCACGAGCAGATCAAGATCGTCGAGTTCCACGATTTCAGAGAGCGCGGCGAGCGCGGCGTCGCGTAACGCGCCGCTCTTCGTTTCCGCGATCGTTACGAGCGTCTTCGCCGCAGACTTAACGCGCGCGAGCTCAATGATCTTCAGCTGAACGAGCGCGTCCTTTTCCGAGAGATCGTCGACGAGCGCGGACGCGCTAGGATTCTCGAAGAGCGCCGGGTTCGCTTTCTGGAGCGCGAGTCCTAGCGCGACTTTCGCGTCGAATAGCGGCGCGGAATCAAACTTATCGGCGCCTTGCGTTAGCGCGGCGTTCTCGAGACGATCGGCGTATTTCGCAAGCGCTTTAAGCGCGGCTATTTGCAGATCGAGATTGTCGGAAGTCGCGGCGCTCTTGAGCGCTGGGAACGCGACGTCTTTCGCGGCGGTTTCCTTCAGATCGCCTAGCGCGCGAAGAACGTACTGACGACGCTCCGCCGGGAACGCGTCGAGCGATTGAACGAGCGCGGCGGCTAGCTTCGCAGACGCGGCGCCGTCAAACTCGCGCACCGTCTTGAGCGCCGCGTCGGACGCGGACGCGTCGGCGCCTTTAAGCGACGCGACTACCGTCTCGACGTCGCTACGAAGAACGATCGCGCGATAGAGCGCGGCGTCTTTTTCAAATTTCGGGAAAGCGCCCGCGAGCACGGCGTCGTAGTACGCGCCCTCTTGCGTCGCTTCAGCTATATCGAGTAGCGCGTCCCCTAGTCCCTGCGCGGCGAACGCGTCGAGCTTATCGGCGCCCTTCGCGGCTTCCAGTAGCGCGTCCCCAGCCTCTTTCGTACCGATCATACCGAGCGCGGCGAAGACCGCCTTTTGCAGTCCGGGCTCTTGCGCGCCGGCGAGGATTTCCTTGAGTAGCGCGACCGACTCGGGCTTAGCGCGCACGCCGATCGTATCGATTACGCCGATCTGTTGCGGACCGGTCAGTTCTTTTGCGGCTTGTGCGAGCGCCTCGTCGACTTCCGCGAACGGCATGGCCTCGAGCGCGAATCGAGCGTTGAAATTGAGTTTCTCGTTCGGCAGCATTGCGACGAGCGCGGGAATAGCTTTCGGCGTGCCGTAAATAGCGAGGCGTTTAACAGCGACGTTCTTATTGTGGATATCTTCCGGCGAATCTCCCGGCTTTTCAATCGCCTGAATAAGCGCCGCCTCGTCGGTCGAGGTCTGAAGTTCCTTCCAGGTCTGCGCGCTTACGACGTTCGCGGTCGCGATCAGCGCGGCGCTCGCGAGGAGCGCTAGAATCAAATGTCGTTTCATAATATTTCATCTCCAGCGCGCGTAATCTTTCACTACGCTACGCGGTTTAGCGGTTTTTAGGCGTTAATACGGTAAAAAATCATTGACGCGACGACGAAAATCAGAGCGTGTACGGCGCTCGCATCGCGCGCGTGCGCATACGGTTCGCGTCCGCGTCGTTAAATTCTTCTTTGACGGGATCGAATTCGATCGTGCGTTGGAGTTGCCACGCAATGTACGCGCAGTGCGAAGCGATGTGCGACTGCGCCGCAACCGCCGCGTTCGCCGCTGGATTCCGGCGCGTCTTAACGCATTCGACGAATTCCGCAATATGCGTCGTCGGATCCGTGCCCGGCATACCGAAGTACTTCAGCTCGCTGCGAAGTTTATCGTTCGAGACCGCCATACGTCCGCTGTCGCCTGTTTCGACCCAGCCTTCTTCGCCGACGTAACGCGCGGAGCACGTGCCAAGACCAAGCCATCCGTCAGAGCGCATGACAAGCTTAAGACCGTCGTCGTAGTACGCCCAAATGTGACCGGCGATCGAACCGTCGTCGTTAAACTGAGGCTCGTAACGAACTGGCGCCGTGTGATCTTTTTGCGCAGCCCACTGGCACAGGTCGACCGTGTGCGAGCCCCATTCCAAAATACCGCCGCCGTGGAAGTCAAATTTACCGCGCCAGTCGCCCGCGACGTACTTACTATTGTACGGTCGCCACGGGCACGGTCCGAGCCAACGATCCCAGTCGACTTCGTTCACGTCCGGTTCTGGTTCCGCTGGATACCAATCTTGATCCGTCGCAGGCCACAGCGTATTCGCGTGCACTTCTGTCAGTTTACCGAGCTTACCGCTCGCGGCAATCTCGGCGGCTAGCATGAAGTTGCCGATATTGCGGCGCTGCGTTCCTGCCTGGTAAACGATTCCGTAGCGCGCGACAGCGTCCGCGAGCGCGCGACTCTCTTGTATCGTGAGCGAGAGCGGCTTCTCGCAGTACACGTCTTTACCGTATTTCGCCGCCGTTATCGACGCCATCGTATGCCAACGGTCGCCCGTCGCAATGAGAACCGCGTCTATATCGTCTCGGATAAGGAGATCTTCCATATCCTTGTACATCGCGCACTCGTTGTCGTTATACGTGCGATTCGCCTGGTCGCGAACTGCCTCGCGACGAATTCGACGAATATCGCAGATCGCGCGAAAACGCACGTCCGGACGACCAAGGAAGATACTAAGGTCATGTCCGCCGCGCGCCCCAATACCTATCGCGCCCATATTAATCTTGCCGCTAGGCGCGACCGCGCCGTCAAGTCCGAGCGCTGAACCCGGGATCAGCGTGGGCGCAAACGCTGCGACTGCGCCCGAAAGAGCGGCGCCCTTAAGAAAGGCGCGACGATCAATTCGACGTTCGTTTGATTTCATAAAAACACCTCGTTGCCATTCCGCCGCGCGCGACAGAACAGCTGTTGTTAGCTCCAATAAACCGGCGGCGTACGCGTCCGCTCGTGTCTGCGATCTATCATACAGAACGAACGAGGGAAAATCAAGCGAATTGAGAAAATTTTAGCGAACCGGAGAGTCGTAGAAAAAACGCTCGAACGCACGACCAAGCGCCGAACGCGTAAACGCGAGATCGAAACTGTGGGAAAACTAAGAAAAACGAAACGGCATTGGGCAAAAAGTAGCGCGATAAGCACAACGCGCGCGCAAGAAAAATTCTATTCCCGGTTACTCGTCCTCGCTTTCGTACAACCAACGACGCACAATTTGTGGATCGAGATTCACGGCGGCTACGATCGCGTCGAACGGATAACCCAATTTCTTCATATTCAGCGACACTTCGCGCTTGCCGAGGTTGATTCCACGCTTCTCGCCGCGCTTCTCGCCTTTGTCCAGTAGATAATCGACCATACCTGAAAATTGTTCATACATAGTAACGTCTCCCTCGTAAGGCTGCGCCGGATCCATGGGGAACGGAGGAATTCTGCGTACACTTATTGACGACGAGCGCGAGCGTTCGCTGGGAAACCTTCCAACCGTC
>ONJR01000027.1 GCA_900318195.1 uncultured Planctomycetota bacterium | reverse complement strand
CGGGTGAAGTCAATCACAACGTCTACACTGCGACCGCCGAGATGCAACGTCTCTCTGGTCTAACGACGACGCGATCGAACGTCTTTGCGGTCTGGGTTACTGTCGGCTACTTTGAAGTCGAGCGATGTATGCCTGGCGTGAATATGCCGGAGTACGACCCGGATGGGAATAGGATAACGGTTGACGATCTAGTGAACCCAGAGTACAAATGGTTCCAATACTACCAAGCGATCTATCCCGACGGCTACACTTACGGACGCGAGCTTGGCTCCGACACGGGCGATATCAAGCGTCATCGCGGCTTCTCGATAATCGACCGATCAATTCCAGTCGACTATCGTCGTGGCAACTCGGTGAATTACGAGAAGACGATACTCATGAAGCGCGTTCTCGACTAGCGTTCGTAGCGCGGCGTAAAGATACGCAGGGCGTCAAGGCTAACGCTTTGGCGCCCTGTCTGTATAGATAAACGTCGCCGCCCCCGGTTGGCAAAAATTGGGTCGCCTTTACAATGACGTACTAGCGCGTTTGCAATTTGCGCGCGCGTTGGACATTTAGAAGATAGGAAGATAACATGACGCATACGCCGTCCTCTACGCAACCGAAAGTTCTCGTAATAGTCGGTCATCCCGACGTTGCATCCAGTTTCAACGGCGCGATCGCGCGCGCCGTCTGCGCCGCGCTGACCGCGCAAGGGTACGCGCCCGAATTGCGCGATCTCTACGCGGAAGGTTTCAATCCCGTCATGACGCTCGGCGAGGCGACGGGCTCGGTCGAGAATGCGCCGCTTGAAATGCGCGCGGAAATGGCGCAGGTTAAAGAGTCGGCTGGTCTTGTCTTCGTTCATCCGAACTGGTGGGGTGGACCGCCCGCGATCCTTCGCGGCTGGATCGATCGCGTTCTTCGCAACGGATTCGCGTACGGATTTACAGAAGCCGGACCATGGTCGGCGCTCGGCGATAAGATCGTCCAGGTCTTCTCGACCTCTAATACTCCTCGCGACGTCGAACTCAACGTATACGGCGATCCTCTTGAAAACTTCTGGAAGACGATCGTCTTTTCGCTCGTAGGCGCGAAGAGCTTCGAGCGACGTAATTTCGAACAGATCATTTTGAGCGACGCCGCAATGCGCGCCGAATGGCTCCGCGAAGTCGACGCAACGATTCGACGGCGATTCCCTAAACTCGAGAACTAACCGCGTGGTTGAAATTTTGTAATTTTCGCAGATTGTTACTTGACCAAATGGGAGGGGACGATATAATTCCCCTATGCGTTGTCGTTGACGCGGGTAGGTAGCTCAGTTGGTAGAGCACAGGACTGAAAATCCTGGTGTCGACGGTTCGATCCCGTCCCTGCCCACTTGACTCATTGGTCGTTGTGCGGCGTGGTGGGTTGTTTTGTTGTTACGGATATAGGTTGGGTAGGTAGCTCAGTTGGTAGAGCACAGGACTGAAAATCCTGGTGTCGACGGTTCGATCCCGTCCCTGCCCACTCCTGTTTAATAAGCGTTCCTGATATTCCGGGGACGCTTTTTTAATACCCCGCTCAGTTGTTAGAGCACAGGACTGAAAATCCAGGCGTCAACGTTTCGACCTCGTCCTTGCCCACTCTTGTTTAATAAGCGTTCCTGATATTCCATGTGCGCTTTTTTAATACCCCGCTCAGTTGTTAGAGCACAGGACTGAAAATCCAGGCGTCAACGTTTCGATCCCGTCCCTGCCCACTCTTGTTTAATGTGCGTTCCTGATATTCCGGGGACGCTTTTTAATATCCCGCTCAGTTGATAGAGCGCTGGCGTCGTAATTCTCTTGCCATTCATTTTGATTCGGCTATTTCCAAAATCTGATTTTCCGGTATATTATACTAACTGTGCGCCGCCTATTGGCGTTTCGTTTGCGTCCGCGCTAGCAACGCTTTCCGTCATCCTTTTCCAAAGAAAGAACTATGAGTCGTCATTCCGTATCCACACTGCAAGAGAACGAGACGATAACGGAAACGTACCGTCTCCTGGAGAAGTCCTTACGTCCGAATAAAAACGGCGTTCTTTTCCTGCAATTCGTACTCAACGACCGCACTGGCTCCGTCGCCGCGAGATTTTGGAACGCGACGGAAGAGTTGGCGAGTCTGTATGAAAACGGAGACTTCGTTAAATGCGAAGGACGCGTCCAACGTTTCCAAGGCGCGCTACAGGTCATCGTCTCGAAAATGACAAAGCTCGATCCTTCAGAAGTCGAGCCGGAAGAGTTCGGCGTCTCTAACGTCGTCGACGTGAGCGCCCTGACACAACGTCTTACCGAAATCCTTCAGACGCTAACCAATCCGTCGCTCGTTAATCTTATGAACGCGTTCCTGCTAGACGGCGACTTTATGCTGCGCTTTACGCGCACGTTTGCCGGCGTGCGCCTTCATCATGCGTATCAGGGCGGTCTACTGGAACATACCGTTAGTATGATGGAATTGGCGCTACGCGTCGGCGAACAGTACAAGCATATCGTCGATCCCGACCTACTGCTCGTCGGCGCCTTCTTGCACGATATCGGGAAAGTTCGCGAACTCTCTGACGATTCCTTTGCGCCCGTCTATACCGACGAAGGTCAAGCGCTCGGGCATCCTTATCTCGGCGCCGAAATGTTAGCGTGCAAAATTGCGGCGCTTGAAACCTCGACCGGCGAGACGTTCGATCCGAAACTCGCAATGGAACTCAAGCATCTTATTCTTTCGCATCCTGGCGAAGTCAATTTCGGCGCCGTTAAAACGCCTATGTCGCGCGAAGCGATCGCGCTGCATTTTATTGACTCGCTCGACGCGAAACTCAATGAATTTCAAAAGTACATTATGGAAGATCCCAATCTCGGCAAAGGGTGGACGAATTTCATTCCGTCCCTCGATCGTAAACTCATGAAGTAGACGCTAGACGAGGTTCATTAATAGAAAGGCGATTATGAAGACGCGTAGCACGACTATTTTAACGGTGCGCCGAGGCGACACAGTTGCGATCGGCGGCGACGGACAGGTTACGTTCGGCTCTTCTATTATGAAATCCGATACGCGAAAGATTCGCAAGTTAATCGACGGTTCCGTACTCGCCGGGTTCGCCGGCTCGACCGCCGACGCTTTCGCGCTCATGGAACGGTTCGAAGAGCAACTGAAGAATTATCCCAAGAATATTATGCGCGCTGCGCTTGAACTCGCGAAAGAATGGCGCACGGATCGAATTTTGCGACGACTCGAAGCGATGATGATTATCGTTTCTAAGGACGAAACGCTACTGCTGAGCGGTAACGGCGACGTGTTGCGACCGACGGACGGAATTGCCGCGATCGGATCCGGAGGCGACTACGCTATGGCGGCCGCGAAAGCGCTCGCCGCGCATTCGAATCTGTCGCCCCGCGATATAGTCGTTGAATCGCTCAAAATTGCCGCTGAAATCGATATCTATACGAATACGAATATTATTGTTGAGGAACTTGCAAATGACAGAACTGACGCCCAGTGAAATCGTTGCCGAGCTCGACAGGTATATTGTCGGTCAGAAGGACGCGAAACGCGCGATTGCGATCGCCGTGCGCAATCGTTGGCGACGGTTACGACTCGAAGACGCTATGCGCGACGAAGTTTCGCCTAAGAATATCATGATGATCGGTTCGACCGGGGTCGGTAAGACGGAAATAGCGCGTCGACTCGCGAAGATAACCGGCGCGCCCTTTCTGAAGGTCTCAGCCACGCAGTATTCCGAAGTCGGTTACTACGGCGCCGACGTCGACACCATGGCGGGCGAACTTGTCGACCGCGCCCTGGAACTCGTGCGTAACGAACAGCGCGCGTCCCGCGAAGCGGAGGCGATGAAAAAGACGGAGGAACGAATACTCGACGAACTCATTGCGAAATTCACAGCAACAGGTCGCGACGGTTCTGAGTTTCTTGACGAGGACGAAGTAGGCGCCGAGCTCGATGACGACGACGATGATGACGACGAGACGAACGACCCTGTCAGAGCTGACAGCTCCAACGATTCTACTCCGAATGATTCCGACGACTTAGAAGAGGAAGACGACGAGGACGACTCTGAGGACGACGGCGATAGCGACGACGAGCTCGAGGAAGAGGATGAGGAAGACGACGAAGAAGAAGAGGATTCCGAGGAGGATTCCGACTCTAATCGCGTCGTTGTCAATGAGCGGCGCGATTCCTTGTCGTCCAGCGACTTGAGTAGATTCATGAGCGTCGTCGCTAATATGCGCCGTCGTAGCGACGACGAGGAGGACGACGAGGACGATAAGGACGATAAGGAGAAATCGCCGCTCGAGAAATTACGAGAGGACGTTCTGAAATGGTACGAAAAGAAACGTCGTCAACGTCTGCTCGAACGTCTCACGCGCGCGCTTCACGAGGGTAAACTCGAGAACGAACAGATTCTTGTCGATAGGTCGCCTTTTTCGATCCTAGGCATCTCCATAGTCGATCCAACGCGTTCGATTAATCAAAAGGGACTGCGCAAAATGGCGAAGTCTATTAAGAAAACGCAGCCGGAAAATATGACCGTTGCCGACGCGCGAAAGTTCTATCTTGAAGAAGAGCTTGCGAATATTAGTTCCGAAGCGAACGACACGGAAGAAGCGATTAAGCTCGCCGAAGAGCTTGGCATAATCTTCATAGACGAAATTGACAAGATCGTCGGTTCGGGAAACGAGCGTTCAGCGGACGTCTCGCGCCAGGGCGTGCAGCGCGATCTGATTCCGATCGTCGAAGGCACAACGATTCAGACGAAGTACGGTCCCTTCTCGACGAAACACGTGCTCTTTATCGGCGCCGGCGCGTTCCATAAGGTCAAGCCGAGCGACCTCGCGCCTGAACTGCAAGGTCGATTCCCATTGCGCGTCGAATTGACCGACCTGACCAAAGAGGATTACGTGCGCATTCTAACGGAGCCGGCGAATTCCCTTATTAAGCAGTATATTGCGCTAATGAAGACTGAGAATATCGAGCTCGTCTTTACCGACGACGCTATCGACACGCTCGCGCAATATGCCTCCGACGCCAATCTTTCCATCCAGAATATAGGCGCGCGTCGACTCTTTGCGATTATGGAAAGGTTGCTCGAAGACCTCAGTTTTGAGACGAATCCGTCGGACGAGGCGCGCGTTGTTTCGATCGACGCAACTTTCGTACGCGATAAGCTCAGTAAGCTCGTGCAAAACGAGGATCTCTGCAAGTTCGTTCTCTAGTCTATTCGCGCGCTAGTCAGAAAGAAAACGCGTTTGCCGTTCGTCGACAAACGCGTTTTTATATTGTGGTAGACTGAAGAACGACTATCGGATTGTGAGCTTGTTCGGACCAACGAGATAGAGGATCTCAGGTCGGAACGTGAGCTTGCTACTACCGCTTGGGCGCGCAACGGCGCCTCCTAGGTAATCGAACGCGTCCGCGACCTCGCCGTCGCATTCAAGCGTTGCGTTCTTCGGCGCCTGAGGCGTCCATAGCGCCCAGCCGCGCTTGCCGTCGGGACGCGTCCAGGACGCCGCGCAAACGCCGTTCGTTATTTCAAACGAGTCTCCTGTTGATCCGGTTGGTCGCGCGCGTGTTAGCGTTTTGTAAGCGTGATACGCCGGTTTAGGCGCCAATTTCTGACCGACGATACCGAAGTGATGTTCTTTGTCCTCGTCGTCTCGTTCCGGCGCCTGAAACTCGTACCAGAAGTATCGCTCGACGCCAAATGCGAACGCCAGCAAATATGCCTGCGGTAGAAACACGCCCTGGTTGGAGACGGTCGAGACGTTCGTTTCCACTCCGTCTTGCGTCATAATGGCGCTAGCGACGACCGCGCCTCGGTAATCGCTGTTGAATTTGTAGACGCACGCCGTTGACCCGACAAAGTCGTTCGTTTGACCGTCGAGGAGCGAGATCATGACGTCTCCTTCTTTAAGCGCTGCGTTCGAAAAGAAGCGTGTCGCTTGGCATTGGGGAACGTAATCTTTTAACGCGTTCGCTTCGCCTGAAGGAGCGTAGTCCAACGAATCTTGCGCGACTACCGTCGTTGCTGTCTCCGGCGTATCTTTACGCGTCCACCATGCGTACCAAGAGATGCGCAGACTCTTAAGATCGCGGTCAAAGTTCGGATTATTATCAGCCTTGACGTAACGGTCGGTCGCGGCGTCTAACCTCGACGCGTAATACAGCGGCACGCCGCCTAATAGAACGAGCGTTCCGCCCGATTTAACGAATTCGACAAGAGACGGCAGGCAGTCTTCCGGAAAAGTCTCGCTAGGCGGCATGACGAGAACGTCGACCTCCTTGCAAGAAACGCCTTGGAGCGCGTTCGAGTCAAGGAATGAGACGAGGTCTTGCCGAGCGCCATATTTTTCCGAGGGAAGATAGTTTAAAAAGGTATCTTGCGGTCGAGACGCCGAGGGATCGTAACGCATGTCGTAGTAAAACGCGACTTTCGGAACGGAGTTAGGATACAGGCGTTGTAATGCCGCCGAGACAACGCGACGATTGACTTCCCCGAAGGTCGGCGGCGTCGCCCAGCCCATTTCCGTAATCCAAATAGAACGCTCGGGAAGATTGCGACGACGTAGCTCCTCGTTAGAGCTCTGTATGTCTTTGCGGAAGCTCTCGATGCGCTCCGGCGTCGTCAAGCCGCCACGATACGGATGAATATTGAGAACGTCAAAGAACTTGCTCGCGCCAGCGTCGAGCGATTCCTTGAAATAATCAAGCGGCGTTCCGGCAAGACCGCCGTACAGTACGACGAGATTCGGATTGATCGTCTTGATCGTCTTATACGTCTCTTTAAGTAGTAGCGCGTAGTTTTTTCCGGACGGCGTGTCTTTCCAGAATCCTTCGAGGTTTTCCTCGTTCCAGACCTCCCAAAATTGAATGCGATCTTGATAGCGTTCGACAGTCCTTTTGACGTATTCGAGCCACGCGTCAAGACGCCTATACGCCGGCGTCGCCCAGGGCACAGTGTAATCCAAAATAGGAAGGAGTTGTAAGCCGCGTTTCGTCGTTTCGTCGACGACGCGGTCAAGATGCTCGAATCGCCATTTCCCTTGCTGCGGTTCGACCCCGATCCATGAGAAGTCGGCGCGAATCCAACGTATGCCCGCCTGCTTCATGAGTTCGAGATTATCGGGAATCTGCTCCCATTCCTCGCCGCCGCCGACGTGCGCGCACACTCCGTAGCCGCACTGAGCGACCTCTTGCGCGTTCGAGGCCGGCGCCGCGCCGTAGAGCGCGCGAGAAGAATCTTGGACTGTCGCTCCGTTTATCAGCGCCGTCGCCGTCGACGCAACGAGCGCGCGTTTAATAAAGGCGCGACGTTGTAACGTCGACGCTAATTGGACTCTTGTTTCTATTTTCATCGCGTTTCCTTCGAGCTTGAGACTATCTGGACGTGCCAATTCGCACAACCTTGTACGCAGATTATAGCCGCTTGCTAACTTATTTCAATTGACGCGCAACCTAACGAATAAAAAAGCTCGATCAAACGCGAAATTTGATCGAGACTTCTGGTTATTGCGCGCGGTTGACGTTACAGGAAGATAATTGTCATGATAATCAAAACGGGCAGCAAGAGACACACGCTATACGCCATATAACCGAAGAAACTCGGCATTTTAACGCCGCTTTGCTCCGCGATCGCCTTGACCATAAAGTTTGGTCCGTTGCCAATGTACGTCATTGCGCCCATAAAGACCGAGCCCAATGAGACCGCGACTAGCAACGCCAGCGGAATTCGTACGCCAGACTTGCGTTGACCCTCGGAGAGCTCCGATTCAAGTTCCTGAGCGCGTTCATCGTCGCCGCGCAATTTCGCGTCCGCCAGCTCGCCCTCCGCCGCCGCGCGCGCCGTTTCAAAGAAGACGACGTAAGTCGGCGCATTGTCCAAGACGGAAGACAGCGAACCGGACGTCCAGAAGAATTCTTTCGCCTCGTTCAGACCAATCTTCGCGCCGTACTTGTGAACCGTTTCCGCTATAACGGCGCCCTTTGTGTTAAGTATCTGCAGAGGCGCTTGCATACAAATAAAGATTCCGAAGAAGAGAGCCGCGACTTCTATGATCGCGCTGAAATTAAAGTCGTTCGCTTTGCGAATGGCATTTGAGCCGCACGCAAGTGAAATCGCTACCATAAGAAGCTGGACGAACTCGCGCAAAAACATTGGCGGATACCAACCCGTCTTGACGTTAAAGAGCGAGAGGAACTCCTGCGCTGGGTCAAGTAGCATGACCGCTAAAATCACGCCAAGAAGACAGAACAGATTCGGAAATAGTCCGCGAACTTTCAGCGGCTCGCGATTCACTTTGTCCAGCGCCTTATCGAGACCTGTCTCTTTCGGATAGTAAATGAAAGCGTCGATAACATAATAAAACGCTAACAAAAGCCCGCATACAAAGAGCCATTCTTTCCACAAATGGAACGTCCAGAGGAAACCGACCCCGCGAAGATAGCCGAGGAATAGCGGAGGATCACCAATCGGCAAGAGACATCCGCCGACGTTGCAGACGCAGAAGATAAAGAAGACGATCGTGTGAATCTTATATTTGCGTTCTTTATTCGTGTCGAGTAGTAGTCGAATAAGCAACATAGCGGCGCCGGTTGTGCCGACGAAGCTTGCCATAGCCGCGCCGATCGCAAGAACGATCGTATTGACGAGCGGAGTCGCTTTCAGATCGCCAGAGATCCGAATGCCGCCTGTGATCGAAAAGAGCGCGAAGAGAAGCACGATAAAGGAAACATACTCGCCAAGTATCGCGTTTATGAAAACCGTCGACGCCATAGCGCACGCGCCCTGGCTGGGCTCGACGATTTTGTGCGCCGGCCAGTGTAAATCAATTGGAAAGTCGCACACGAACGCATAGTAGCATAGCGTGATAGCGCCAAGAATGGCGGCGACCATAAAGCGGTGCAAATTGCTTTCCCACCAGTGTTCCGTTGCTGGAATGAGCGGAAGTACTGCAATGCACAGAAGCAATACGGCAAATGGAATCGACGTCCATAACGGTGGAATTGGCGCTTCAGCTTCAGAAGATTCCGTTGACGTTTCATGCGCGTCTACCGGCGCTACGGCGTCTTTGGGCGACAGCGCAGGATTGTCGTCGGACGTTTCCGTTGCGAGCGTTTCTTCGTCGTTAGATTCGGTTGCCGATTCTGACGCGCCGGATACTTGCGGCGCGTCAACCGCTTGGGATTCGTTTGTTACGTGATGAGCGCCATGCTCGGCGAATTGCGCTTGTGTCCAACGTTGCGGAAGACCCGCTAAGAAGAGGACAATGTAAATAGTAAAAACTACGCACAATCCGATAACTACGCGTTTATAGGAAGGCGTCGTTTCGATTGCCGTTTCGGAGCGTTCCGTCGACATCTCGTTCCTTTCTGACAAAAAACGGCGCAAAAGCGTCTGCTTACTGCGCCGAATCGATGCTGTTTTGATACAAATTCTGTTGCGCGTCGACGCTTGCCGCTACATAGAGCGTCGAATTCGTTCAAGGTTCCATTGAAACTTTTCTTCCTGAGTCATCTTAGAGAAGTCGGGCGCGTAGGATTTAAACTTGTTTTGTTCCGTTTGCTCTCGCTCTTCCTTATGAACGTCGAAGAAACTCTTTCTTGCCGCCTTTTGAGGCGCAGCCGCGCTCTTTTCAGACGCCGAACTTGCGTCTTTATCCGCGCCTGTCATTGAAACGGCGCTCTTCTTTTCATTATAACTTAATGAAACGGCGGTCGTCTTAAGATCGTCCTCCAATGAACGCTTGGGCGTGATCTTGAGCTTCTGGAGATCGCCATGGTACGCCTTGACCGCTTCGACTGGCCAGATCTTGCCGTCCGCTATCGCGCGAAGGTAACTAATGAACGTGAGCTGATGCTCCGCGTTATTGATCTTGCGTCCGTACAACGCAACGCGCGCGCCGTACTTCTTCGCGTCGTAGAGCATCTGGAATGCGTCGAGAGTCGTACCGGCGCTACCCCCTAATATGCCGACCACTAGCGACGAATCGTAGCGTACGAGATCTTCCATCGCTTTGGGTCCGAAATAGGGGATCTTAAGAAAAATTGGACGTCCGGCGCTTGTAACGCCCGCGAGCGCGCGAACGATGTGATCGCTAACGAACTTCGGCACGTCGGGAATTTCATTGACTGGCGCGTTTGGCGCAAAGACCTCGAGAAAGTGCCGGAAGCCCTTCTTTTCCGCTTCTATTCGGAATTCCTTGTACGCGGCTAACGCTTCATAGTCGCGCTCAAGGTCGTTATTGAACGTTATCGAGTAGAGACCAAGGTCAGCGCCGCGCTTGGCTACGAGTTCCTCGCGCGAACATTCCGCTTTACCGCATAGCGCGTGATCAAGCGTCGCCGTGCGGAAAGGTCGGGATGGAACCTCGCCATAAACCGCGCCCGCGCCCGCGAGCCACACGTCGGTCGCGTCGTTGGCGCGGATTGCCGGCGTAATGTGAGAGTTTGCAAAGAGACCCTCGCGAAGCGTTAAAACTTCATTGGTACTCGCGCTCATGAGAACGATATCGACGAGACCCTGCTCGATAACTTCGCGAATCTGCGCGCGATATTCGTCTAGCGTCTTAAATTTCGCTTCTGCGGCGTGACTTTCCGGACTCAGACCCGGCGCTGAGAGACCGTACGCCATATCGGCGTCCTTGGCGTCGGCAAGAATAAAATCCTCGCAACTGCGATCTTTTAAGATACGCGCCAGCTTTTGATCTAACGACTTTTCCATAACTTCGCTTCTCATTCGGACGAAAACTCTTGATAACTTTTACGCAACTTGCGCGGTTCAAGTTTCCACGCGCAAAACGCCGACTTCTCCATTATAAACCGACGCGGCAAATCGTCAATAATCTTAACGGTTCGCAACGCGGATGGTAGTTTTTTAGGCGAGAGAATGATAGAAAATGTTGATTGTAGCGATCAAGACGATTGGATGAGTTAAAAAAGCTCCCTTCCGAAGAAGAGAGCGTCTGACGTGGTTTTCGTTCGATTCGCGCGCGTTACTGATTAGACTTTCGTATCGTTAAAGTCGCGGAGCGCGTCTCATTACGCGAGAAATATTCGATTTGAACCTCGCTTGCTTCCGATTTGATCCTCGTGAAATCCTCGATTGTTTTGACCTCCTGACCGTTCATTTTCATAATGAGCGCGCCGCTTCGTATGCCCGCTCGATAAGCGGCGCTGCCCGGCGTTGCGTTCAGTACGATCAATCCCTCTTTACCAGTAGCGCCGAGTCGTGCGACCGCTTCGGGCGTTCCAGGTATAATCATAGCGCCCCAGTCTTTGTCGACGTAGTGCGATCCTTTGTCGACCATTTTCTCCGTAACGGGCACGCCGACGTAATTGTGCGGTTTGATTTCAAAGCGGATAGGAACGTCGATCGGTTCGGTCGAGTTATTACGCAGCACCTTTAATGTGAAGTTTTTGGTGACGTCGGCGCGTTCTACAAAAGATTCGAAGAGTTCTGGCGATTCAATTACGCGTCCGTCGACTGCTAGCAACACGTCGTTTGACCTCAGCCCTGCTTTTGCCGCAGGCGAATCCTTAAAAGGCGCGCCCAATTTAACGCCTGTCATAGGCGCTAGATTGAGTCTTCGCGCTTCCTCATAGACAAGCGCTTTAACGGGCGCGCCGAGAAAAGCTCGATCAATCGATCCTTTTTCATACAGTTGCTTGTACGCCCAACTTGCGGTGTTCGAGGGAATCGCGAACCCGATACCTTGATAGCCTCCGCTCAAAGACGCGATCGCCGTGTTTACTCCGACGACCTCGCCGCGAAGGTTTACGAGCGGACCTCCGCTGTTGCCGGGATTAACCGCCGCGTCTGTTTGAATGAAGATTTTTGAATCCCTATCCACGAATCGCTCTTTCGCGCTCACAACTCCCGCGCTAACCGAAGAACCCAACATGAACGGATTGCCAATAGCTAACGCCCAGTCGCCGATTTCAACTGCGTCGCTATCGGCAAAGGTTAAATAGGGCAACGGTTCAGGCGAATTGATGAGTACGACGGCGACGTCCGCCTTTTCGTCCTTGACGACCTTGGTGGCGTTAAAACGGCGTCCGTCGTTGAGTTCGACGCTGATCGTCTTGCCAAACGCGTTCTGTTCGACGACGTGACTGTTCGTCACAACAACGCCGGCTGGATCGACAATGAAACCAGAGCCGCCGCCTTCCACGAGATCCTTATCAAGCAAGTCGGGCAGTAGTTCCGCGAATGGTAGCTTCGACTTTGCGTTCGCGACGTCGTTGGCGCTACGTTTAACGAGTATTTTCACAGTAGCTGGCAACGCCTTTTGCGCCGCGCTCTTGAAAGCCTGTGAAATAGATACGGCTTGATTGTAAGCGGCGCCGTCGAGATCGACGACCTCGCGCTCTTGCACAACGTCGACGGTCGCCTGCGCAGACGACGCCAAACCAAACGCCGCCATAGTAAGAACGGCAGTAATAACGAATCGATACGACATATAATAGTCCTAATCTCAATCTTGCGAGTGGTAATGCGCTTGTTTAAAGCGTCGACATATTAAACGGGTCGCGCTCTTCGGTGGGAATGAACGGCGTCGCGCCCTCTTGTCCGCAGACAAACGCCGCTCTTCTAACAGCCGCTTGAACGATCTCGTCGCGCCTGCGGTTCTGCAATAGCCCAACAACGCATACGGCGGCAAATGAATCGCCCGCGCCGACCGTGTCCCTGACGTCAACTTTAGGCGCTGCGGCATGAGAGACTCCCTCTGAGTCGAACAAGTAGGCGCCGTGTCCTCCACACGTCAAAATGATCGACCGCAAATTAAACTTCGTGCGCCAACGTTTCGCCCAATCGCCGAGCGCTTCCTGCGCCGAGGCGAGTCCAGCGCCGCTCTTGACGTCGTCGAGCGCGTTTCTGAGGGTCGCGCGATCTTCTTCAGCCTCCCCAAGGAGCTCCAGGATTGTGAGCGCTTCTTCGTCGTTGAGCTTAAAGACGTCGGCAGAGGCAAGAGTGAATTCGACGACCTCTGGCGTATAAAAAGGCGCGCGCAGATTAAGATCGCAGACTCGCACGACGTTTCGCGGTAAATCTGCGAGAATCCTTTCGACGCCGACCCGATTTTGCTCCGAGCGCAACGCCAAACTACCGAAATAAAAAGCGCTAGGAACTTCTTGCTCTGTTAAAAAGTCGCGCGCGCTTTGTAAAACGACGTCGTCGATTGAAATGTCGTCCCAAGCGACGTCTTCAACGATTTTGTAACTTGGCGAACCGGATGCGTCAAGCGTAACCTGAACGACGCCCGTTGGCGCGCTTTCTGAAATTTGTAAAAAATCGGTTGGGACGGCGAGATCGTGGAGACGATCAAGTATCTCGCGCCCAAGGGGATCGTCGCCGACCTTAGTGAGCGCTTGTACCGATGCGCCAAGCTGATGCGCGTGATACAGAAAATTGACAGGCGCGCCGCCGAGTTTGCGACCCGATGGCAACATATCCCATAGAATTTCGCCAAACGCAAGTATCCTCGTCTCGCGCGCAGGTTGTGTGGAATGAGTCATAACGCTCCTTAATCTTCCGTTGTTGTAATGATTAACGTTTAAGGCTCGTCCACGCAACTAGCGCGCGATCCTATACGTCCGATTGAGTCGCCTCCGTTATTCAACGAGCGTTACGTTGAAGACAAATACATGTTTGCCGTCGCGTTCTTCGTCGGTCATCTGACTTGCTGAGGTCAGGAGACTCTCGTTGAGCGTTATTGCGCCGTTTTTATCGAGCGAAAGATTGAGGTCTGGAATTTTCGTCGCGTCGTTTTCTCGCGCCGCCATGACGTTGGGTCCATAGCGCAACACGCATCCTGCGAGCGGTTCGTTTACGTTTGGCTGCGTTCGTTTGTGGAAACGACGATCTTCCAGGTAGGGGACGCCGAGGTAAGAAATCTCGTACTCACGACCGCTGTTTGCGTCAATGTAAATTCTACCGTCTTTCGCCGATTCGCTTGGATACTCGTCGACTTTTCCTTTGCTGCGAACACGCAATGCGGTCGTCCATTCCGGAACGCGCACCGCTAACTGGAAACCAGCGTCCACGTCGCTCGAGACGACGATCTTTGTCGTTGTTATGGCGTCTTGCTCATTCTTGATTTGGCGCGACGTCACTTTCCATTCTTTGCCGTCGACGAATAGAGGAGCAACGAAATCGAGCGGGAAGTTATAATATATCTTGGAGAGTCTGTTGTCGGCGTCTAATGCGGCGACGGCAAGGAACTCTTTGAACTCGTAATAGCCGAGCGGTCCATGATAGCTACAGCACCACCAAGATTCTGCGTAGCGCTCGCCCCAAGCAAAGCATCCTTTGTCGTCGGGAATCATATAACGATGCCCGAAGCCGCCGGTGTGCCATTGATTCATTTGGTATTCGTTATAGAGCGTTCGTTCAGCGGAATCAAGGTACTTTTCGTCGCCTGTGTTACGCCATAACATAAGGTTGAGACGTAGCCAATCGGCTTCGGAGCAACCTTCGTCGCTCTTGCCGGATACGTGGTATTGCTCGCAAACTCCGCCCGCTGGAAAGACGAACCCGCCTTCTACGGCGTCGCGCCAGCGTTTTTCAACTCGCGCGAGATACTTCTTGTCCTTCGTTTCTTCGTAGAGCATGACGAGCGCTTCGTGCGCGCTAATACTGCCGTGGCTGTGTCCGACGGGCAATGTGTCGAATTCTTCGTGGAAATCAGCCATTTCGACAGCGCAGTCTAGATACTTTTGTTCGCCTGTCAGGCGATACGCGCGAACGAGCCCCTCGATTCCATGGAACACGCATGTTACATATGCCGCCGCGTACCCCTTCGCTTGTTGTTTGTACTCGTCCATACGTTTGGGATCACAGAAACGTTTGACGACAATATTAACGTAAAAGTCTGCAAGTTTTTTTGCCGCCTCAAACGCCTTTTCGTCTCCGAATCGTTCGTACGCCGCCAACAGTCCTAGCAGTAGACGTCCGTTGCCCCAAAGAATCGGCATTTCCAGCGACTGATCCGTTGAACCTGCTACGTCGATTGGTTTATTCCAGTCGACCTCGCGACCAAAATGACCGTCTGGTTTTTGATACTGGACGATTTCATGAACGACGTCCATGAGGATTGGTGTGGTTGGCTTTTCTTTGGTTGATGTGAGCGACGCCGTTTCTAAATATCGTCCGGAAATGTCGCCGCTATAATTATAGAATCGGCGCTTCTGGTTGAAGTTGACGTCGTCGAGAACGAATTCGATCTTATCGATGGGTTCTTTCGCGAGGCGCTCGAGCGATTTCTTATACCGCGCGCCGAAGAACCCGCCCCAGTCGACGTCGTTAGAATGCGCAAATGAGAGCGCGGCGCTATTAAAAGTTTGAGTATGTTGCGCATTATCCGCTTGCGCTAGTATTGACTCGGCTCGTGCGAGCGCCAAAAGCGCTGTCGACGCCATAAAGGTTCTGCGTGTAAAAGTCATGTCTTCGTTCCTTATAGTTATTGTAGACGAACCGTTTTTCGCTCGTAGCGCCGCGCGAACGACGTGCCGAACAATTCAATTATCGCCTATTATGGGGTAAAAGACAAGTGCCTATAATAGACCTCAAGACATAAAATCGAAAGGCAGGTTACGTAGATTCGTCCTCCCCCGAACGCATACTCGTCGTATTTCGGGCTCCAACTTCCCGCCTCGGGAGATTTTTCAGGCTCTTGCCATTTGGGAAGCTCGGTACTCATAGCCGCGTTCCACTTTCTCCAGAACCTGTTGTATGGACCGAGTCCTTTAAGCGCCATCGAAGACGAGTACCAACCGTAGACATTGCTAGTAAAATCCCTTTCATCCTGCGGTCTGCTCGGAAAGCGCACAAGGTGTTCCGGGTCTGTTAAATATTTTGCGCCTCGTATGAGCGCGTCGTCATTTGAATTACCTCCTAGATAAATACGGCACATTAGACCGGTCGCTGTCATCGAAGGTCTCTTTTCCGAATCTGGGATTCTGCCGTACTGATCGAGCTGATATACGTATCCGGCGCCGTCGTCGTATGAGACGAGGTCGAGAAAATGCGAAATTGCGTCATAGTGTCGTTTAGGGACGTTTATTCCCGACATTTCAGCGGTACGTAACGCCATGAGGCACCATCCGGTAACGGAAAGATCGCTACCCTGTTTGGGATCGTAACGCCAGCCGCCCAAGTCAGGGTCTTGATTTTCGAGGAGGTATTCAACCGCAAGCTTGGCTTGTTTACGAAGAGCGGAATTTCCCTTCTTTTCGAGCGTAATCAGTTCGCAGAGCGCGATCGTGCATAGCGCCTGTGTGTAGAAGAGCGATTCGCGTACATGTTCTTTGGGAGTAAACCGTCCGCTCTCCTGTTGCTGACGCAAGAGCCACGTCCACCCCTTGCGCACAGAAGTCGCATATTTACCTGACGAACGCGTATTGCCTGCGCCTTGAAACGCTAGTAGCGCGAGAGCCGTCGCCGCCGGTCGATTATCTATCGCGCCAAGCGTAACGCCGTCCGCATACGGACCGCGTAAACTCCAGGATCCGTTTTTCTCCTGCTGCTTAACCAACCATCTTAGTCCGGCGTCGACCGATTCTTCTGTTTTACGATTGCCCCCGTATTTAGCGAGCAGATCGTTTTTCAATCCCGGATCAGTGCGCCCAGAAAGCGCCTCGCTAATTTCGACGCGCGTTTGCTCAAAGGCGGGAGCGTTCGCGCTCGCATCAAAGGGAAGTTCCTTTTCTTCGTACACAATGAGGTCGTCGATCTTAAGCTCGTCGGGAACAGTAATCTCATACTGTTCGGCGTCGTTGGGATTCAAATTTCCTTCGTCTTGTGTAATGAAATCCAGTTGATCGCCAATTTCGTCGCTAAAGAGCGCGACGACTTCCGGAGGTTGTGGTTTGCCAGGGAAAAAAAGAAACGCCAAGATAAGAATGATCGCGCCGTGCACGAGAAGACTTACGGACCAAGACGACGCCTGTTGTTTGACAGACGCGCCTTCGACGTCTTGCGAGGTTACAACCTTCGGCTTCCGCGTTGGAAGAAAGCTTCTGAACGCCTGTTCGGACGGCGAACGTATCTCTGACGCCTCTGCAAGAGTCGAAGGCAAAGCCAGCGGACTGTGCGCTTCGCTCTTCCGGCGTTTTCGCTTTTTATCCTCTTTCGCTATGACAATGCGCGGGAATGAGTTGCCGTCGTCGTTCTTTGCGGCAGAATTCTCCCTCGCGTCGTTCGACATTGCGCCCAAAAAGGACCAATCGCGCGAGTCGTTGGGAGTGAAGTTGCGAGGCATATGTTATAACCGAATTTTGAAGCGCTCAGTCTACTTGGGTAGGCGAACAAGACGTCTTTGTTGCAAAAAGAAATCATAACCGCGCGTTATTTACCGCCCAGTTCGCGCGAACGAAGGGCGGCGCATTCGACCGCATCGATTAACGCTGCGCGAAAGCCGTGTTCTTCAAGCGCGGCAACGCCGGCGATTGTCGTACCGCCGGGACTCGTTACCGCATCCTTGAGCGCGCCGGGGTGTTTTTGCGTTTTGAGGTACATTTCAGCGGAACCTTTGAGCGTTTGTGCGGCGAGATCGAGTGCGACTTTGCGCGGCAGACCAACTTTGACGCCTCCGTCGGCAAGCGCTTCAATCGCCATAAAGACGTACGCCGGTCCAGAGCCGGAAAGCCCCGTAACCGCGTCAAGCTGAGACTCGGGGAGGCAGTACGCCACACCTATTGTCTCGAGTAGGCTTTTGACGAGCGCGACGTCTGCTTCCGACGCATTGGGGTTCGGCGAAAACCCGCTGGCGCCTTCGCCAACGAGACACGGCGTGTTAGGCATGACGCGAATGAGCCGAATCTTTTCGCCAAGCGCTTCTTCAAAGTATGAAATTTTCAATCCGGCGGCGATCGACACGCACAAGACCTTGTCTTGCGCTTCTGTGAAGGTCGACTTGATCGAATCGAGCGCGTCTGCCATATACTGTGGCTTAACGGCGAAGATGAGCGTGTCGACTTGTGAGACGACTTCGGTGGGACTGTCGCAGAGTGTAGCGCCGGTCTTTTCAGCAAATTTCGCCGCCGCCGCCTTAGAAACGTCGTAGCCGAAAATATTTTCGTGTCTAGTCGCTTGCGCTCTTGTAAAACCGGACGCCAATGCTGTTGCCATCTGTCCGCAACCAATGAAACCTACGCGCAGTTCTTCACTCATTTTTATTATCTCCGATCTCTTGTTGTAGTCAACGCCGTCTATGACGCTCGTTGATTCGTAACCAGCGTCATAACCTTAGAGCGAAAACGTCGCGACGTCTTCAAGGTTCGTGTACGAGACAGCGTCTAACGCCGAAACTCGGACTAGGATAACCAAGTTGTTGAGCGTTGTCAAGAGAATTGCTCTTACTGCGCACTATCATGACCGCGTTGACATCTTTTCTGCGACGTCTTCCTTTATAATTGAGCGCTAGGCTAGTGTGTCAAACGAACCAGACGCGGCATTCCCACCGCCCAAATATTATGATATAATCGCACAATGTTCCCTGAGTGAACTCCGTATGATTTACGACAGGTTCTGTGGTTTGTTTTAAAAGGTAAGATGAGCAGTATTGATAATCGTATTCGAGTAAGGTCTGAGGCAAACGAGACATTTCACAAAGTCGAGCCGACTCCTCGCTTCTTAAGCTGGGATCAGTTCAAATCGCTTTGCGACGAGTTGTCAAAAAAGATCGACTGGCAGAAATATGTCGCTATTTACCCAATCCTTCGGGGCGGGTTGTACCCAGCGGTTGAGCTTTCACGAATTTCTGGACTTCCGATTGTTTGGGAACTATGCGACGGCGCGCTGATCGTCGATGAGATTTGCGACAGCGGCGCGACCTTGCGGACGTTTTGCGAGCAAGATCGAGATACCGCAGTTTTGCACTATAAAGGTCGAATTCCTACGCCTACGTATTATGTGTGTCAAACGAACGAATGGATCGTCTATCCATGGGAAACGGCAAAGGACGTTGAAAGTATCGTTAGCCGTCAAATCGAGTATATAGGCGACAATCCTGCGCGCAAAGGGCTTGCTAAAACCCCGAAACGCGTTGTCGAAAGTTGGAAGGAAATTTATTCAGGTTACTCAGACGATCCCGCTGAAATTTTGAGTTCGCTAATCAAATTTGATCGTCAGATTGCTCCCCCTTCGCCGATAATTTTGCGCGACGTCAAATTTTTCTCGATGGACGAATCTACTCTTATGCCATTTTGGGGCGAGGTAACGATCGGATATCTGCCAGAGAGCGTTACGGCTGGCTCTGACGATTTGTTGAGATTGGTTCAATGCTTTTCCAGGAGAATGCAGACGCAGGAACGTATGTGCGAGCAGATTGTCGACGCGATCGACGTCTACTTGCGTCCGTCCGGGGTCTACGTCGAATCGAGAGCGCGTCGTCTCGAGCCTACCGCGAGCGAGTCTGGGCGATTTGAATCTACTAAGACGACGTATGGCGCGCGTGGCGATTTTAAGCCGATTCAAGAGCGACTCCAACAAAACGCGTAATCTTATAAGAAGCTGGCGCCGCAACGCCCATTAGACTCCTGCGGCGCCGTTAATCTTTGCGCCCATGATTTGAAAATACGCGCCGACCCTTTAATCCCTGATAAATGTCAGTATAATATCGCTGAGTGCGGCGTTTCACGCGCTGCGGGAAATACACCGTCGACGTATTGCTTCATGCTGTTCGCCGAGCCTTTTAGGAACTGTACAATGGTAAAGACTGACGTTATAAACGACGAGCCGTCCGAACAAGCGACGCTGGGGAAGTCGCAGCAAGAGCCGTCCGTGAAAACGCGTGATCAAGAGATTTCAATCTTTCAGCAGGTTCGCGAAGTCTGCGAATCGCTCATTGTGGCTCTTTTTCTCGCTTTCCTTTTCAAGACCTTTGAAGCGGAAGCATTCGTAATTCCCACAGGCTCGATGGCGCCGACTTTGAAGGGTCGCCATAAAGACGTCGAATGCTCTCAATGCGGTTATCCATTTCAGACGAGCGCGAGCGAGGAGGTGGACTCTTCAACGAATCGCCGCAACGGTAAGTATGTTGTCGCAGGCACGTGTCCCCAATGCTGGTACACACAATATTTTAGCGACGACGTTCCAGGTCCCTCTGATGACCGTCTAGCTCCTTCTTATACTGGCGACAGGATACTTGTTAGCAAGCTGGAGTTTGATTTTCGCGACCTGCAAAGATTTGACGTCTCCGTGTTTCGCGCGCCCGCTGAACCGCGAGTCAATTTTATTAAGCGAATTGTTGGGCTACCTAACGAGAATTTGCGTATTCAGTACGGCGACCTCTTTGTGCAGAAGGACGACAGCGCGCCAGTAACCTCCACTCGAACTCCAGGAGTAGAGGGACGCGTAAACCAGAATTCTATGGCGCCCGACGTTGACTTGGCGACAACGGAGGATTTGGACTCCAATCTGCTTGAGTCTAGCGTCTTATCGGACGAACCGTTTGAGATAGCGCGTAAAGAATACCGCTACTTGCGCCAGATTATGCAAGTGGTACACGACGCCGATTATGGCGTTCCCGTCTTCGAACAACTCGGCTGGCCTGTTGCATGGAGTCCCGACGATCCGTCTGCTTCTAACGGTGAAGGTTGGGTTTTATCGAAGGAAAAGAACGGACGAAAGTATTCGTGCGGACAACCGAGCGACGGCGAGCGCGTCAGTTTGACGCCTTCAATAGGTTTGTCGGCTCAACCTGATATTTCTCCTGTGACATCTGACGACGACCAATACCTTTGGTTGCGGTACAGGCACATCGTACCATCTTCAGAAGACTGGTATTTTCTATCTCGCGGCGAACTTCCTCCGCACGTTTCTGAAAGCGGCGTTGTTTCATGTAACCCGCGTTTGATAGACGATTTTTCCTGCTATAACGCGGGAATTTCTAGAATGACGCAAACTAATAGGCTTACCAACGAGCTAGAATGGGCAAAAACCGCTAACGACGAGTTCTCTGTTTTAACGCAAGAGCGACCGTCTGGCGACGGAGAGCGATGCTTTTGCGCTAGAAATCCTGACGGCTTAGGGTGTAATTGGGTTGGCGATCTTGGCGTTTCTTGTGAATTGTCAGTTGAGGAAGTCAACGACGATTCGGGTAGCGTTATTTTTGATCTTGTCAAAGGCGGCGTAGTTTTTCGTTGTGTGCTTGCTATCAAACAGGGTCAAATCGCCTTGGATATTCCGCAAGTCGACGCCTTTACGCCCGTTTTCGTACCATATGATTTTACGAAAAAGAAACGTTGGCAACTTGAGTTTTTTAATGTCGACGAAGAAATGCGCGTCGTTATTGACGGTCGTGAAGTCTCGTTTCCCGACGCTGGCGGTCGCTATGACTCGCTTACGATCACTGATAATGGTTTAGCCGCTCCAGTTCCACGCAATCGCGATCCTAACGCGCGCGATCTTGCTCCCGTTGCAATTGGAGTTCGCAACGTCTCAGTTTCAGTCGAGCATTTGAAGGTTATGCGCGACGTTTACTATATAGCCGCCGGGCCGATGCAGGAGAAGTGGGACGTCGCTTCTCTGGGAGATTTTGGAACAGGACGTTGCGATCGTCTGACAAAGAATGGTTTCTACTGGAATAATGAACGCGACGTTGCACGTTTCATGTCGAGTCCAGAAATGTGGCGCGGTTATGGTAATACAAAGTCTGCGCTCTTGCAACAACGGGAAGGACAGTTTGTAGCGTTGGGCGATAATAGTGGATTTAGCCTTGATAGCCGACTTTGGTCCAACGACGTTACTCCGCATTATGTCGATAGACGGTATCTGATTGGTAAGGCGTTTTACGTCTATTGGCCGCACGGCTTGCCGTTGCCGCTGGTCAAAGCGCCATTTTGGCCCAATTTCAGTAAGATGCGTCACATAGACTAACGGTTAGAGCGCAAGGCTATCCTTGTGGTAGCGATTTTGGGGTGGTTAAAGATGGACGAAGAGAGCCTGCGAGAACGCAATGCGGACGATTGCGAATCGGGTTCAGAGGCGTTGACTATTCTTGCTTTTGCAGAGCGTCGGGTCGACGAGGTTTTTGAACGGTATGGTCGCGAGCTTTTAGGCGCGTTGTTCTTTTTGTGCGACGGCGTCGAGAGCGTTACGCTTGCCTCGTTTGCTTCCTTACGTGAAAAATGTCGGCTTGACGCGCAACGGAATGAAATTAGCAATCTTCGCGCATGGATCTTTCGTTCGCTTTATAACGAGTCGCTAAGCGTAGGAAAGAAACGTAAAAAGCCGCGCGATCACATTGAAGCGCCCGTCGCCTCCGGCGAACTCGAAGATGCGGCGTTCCGGCGTTACGCACGTGTTCGCGCCGCTCTGTTGGAGCTCCCATTTCACTCGCGCGCCGTTTTTGTACTGCGGCAGAACGGTGGACTTACCTACGAACAGATCGCGCAAACGGTCGATAAGTCTGTCGCTACGGTTAAGGATACGATGTGCGACGTTATAGCTACTTTATCGAACACAATAGATCAGCCTGTCGATGAAGAAGCTTGTTCGACGTCGTGAGGCTCTTCACTCTAAATGACGAGTAGTGATGAATCGTTGCTCTTTGGAGCCAACGTGCTGACGATATAGGAACGAGGTAGGATATGGCGTTGGAATCTCAAAACGAGAAACTCAAGGAACAAGCGTATCGGCTCCTCTATGGTTTGCTGGACGAGAAGGACGCGGAAGCGTTTCGCCTTAAAGTTGCAAACGACTCCGAAGTTGCCCGCGCATTTGATCAGGCGCGAGAAGGTATGGAACTGTTCAGTGACGTTTCAATTCTAATAGGTCTAGATTCATTTGTAGAGACGGCTAGCGGGAGCGTCCCTCTCGACTCTCCTGACCAAACGATAGAAGCTGCAACTCGAATCTCGTATGATTCAGCCTCTGAAGTTGTTGATCTTACCCCAGAAACGGCCGATCAAGAGCCGTCGACTCTTGTGTCGTACGATTCTTCATTACGTGAATTGGGCTCGTTCAGACGCGATCACAAAAAGAAACGCTTGCGAAGAGCGCAACGTCAGACGTTTTCGCTAGGCGCGAGCGATCCTCCTCCTTCGAAGCGCAAGATTAGGCGCTCGTTTTATCTCTCCGTTTCGAGTCATTTGCGTTCTCTGTGGCAAAAAGCGCGCCTTATTTCGCCCACGACACGGCTAATGATGTTGCTGGTAACAGCGCTGATCGCGATAACTTCGCTGGCAGTTTTCACGCAAAAGAGTCAGTTGAGAAGGTATTTCAGCAGTGATTTTCGCATTCAGATTTCAGCGCCGCGCGTCTTGACAAGAGAGGGCGGGCAATCGATAGAAATATTAACTTCGGATTATACAGGCGCGCCGAGACGCGTGCCGGTACGTTTTTGTTTCACCGACCCTAAAACAAACGATTTTCTATTGGCTCATACAGAAAGTGGCAATACAGACGGCAAAGTCGTCTATGATTTGCCCGATCTTTCGACTTTCCCGGATGAAACACTGCTTTTCGTGTATGCTGGATCGGACGAATTAGACGTATTTCAAACTTTTCTCCGCGTTGTTGATCGTCCTTCCGATGAATCCAAAGCGCTGTGGGACGATTCGTTGTCGAGAGGTCGAGCCGTCGTCCTACCATCAGTAATTGCCCGAGAGACAGCGCGGCTCGAATGTGATAGCGCAACCCTAGAAGCAACAGATGGACATACAACGAATGCTGAGCAGAGTACTAGTGAAGAAGAGAGTGATGAACACCGTTTAGTGCAAACAGAACTCAACGTCGAGATGCGACCTGAAATAGGGTGTTTGTCGTCAAACTTTATTAACAGGACGTCCGTTTTTGTCTCGTCGCCGGATGGAACGCCAGTTGCTCAGGAGTTTGAATTAAAGGAGTTTCCTTCTGGGGCAAAACTGTCGTTTAACACCTCGGAATTGGGGGTCGGGAGCTTTGAATGGGCGCCGAAGCGAAATTCGCTTTATCGACTTTCATTGGCAAAGCGCGACAAATCCCTTCATGATCTTCAGAACCCTTTGCCGTCCGATTATGACGAGGCGTTACTGAAGCAGTATTACGTCGACTCGACTTCCGCGTTATTATTCAATTTGAACCCTAATGGGGACGATTCTGTTGTTTTTGCGGTCGAGCCGGTGGAGGAAGTCCTTGGTTTGGGGATCGTTTCGCGCGTTGTTTCTGCGGGAAGTCCCGCTGTATTGAAGGTGAACGCCTATCAAAGAACCCCTTTGGTCGCTGTTGTCGAAAAGGAAGGTTTTGTTCTCTCTGAACGATTCATAACGACCCAGAAGGGTAACCAGACAATTGAAATTCCGTTGCCAAGCGATCTGTCCGGACTCTTTACGATCTCTGTGTATCGTAAGGAAGTCGCTTCCCTATCGCTATTTGGAGGCGCGACTTTTTATCGACTTTCCGAAGAGGACACATTAGACCTTGACGCTACCGTGCGCAATGAAAATGCATCAAATACGCCGTCTGATAATGAAAAGATCGGCGCCACGCTTGATATAGTAGTTTCTAAACCTGTTTTTGATCAACTCGAAACACGAACTCGCTTTGTCAACGAGTTGCCAATGAAACTCGACGTCTACTGGGCTAGCGACGTAGAGAGCGCTGTTAGATCGCTCGACTCGGAGGATCTTCTTGCGACCTTAGACTCCCATGACGTCGAAGCGGCGTTGACGGCGTCTTCGTATCGTGCGATTGCGTCGCCGCCCGTTATTTTCGATAATCTACCTTCGTTGAAGGAGCACACTCGAGAGAAATTGGAACAGTTTCTGGCGAATCAAACGAAAACCACCCAGTTGATCATGCGATTAGGATATTTTGGATGTTGGGCGGTTCTGCTTTTGGCGTTCTTTCAGACGCTATTCAACTATTGCACGGCGTTAAGGGGAGCGTCCTTTATCTTCGCGATCATTGTTATTGCATTGCTCTTCGTTACACTTCAGAAATCGACAACCTCTTCGTTTAGACTCTCGGAAGATTTAGCTGTTTCTTCTGGTAGTGAGAGGGGGGATCGTCTGCAAGTTGAGAAGCGCGCTCCAGATGAAAAAACTATTAAGAACGAAACGTATGTCGAAGATGAAAGCGAACGCTCGCAAGCGCGACAAGCAAACGACATTCAGTTGGCATCGTCTCGTAAAATAGGTTTGGGAACGACCTCGGTTACGATCGATGATACAAATGAGAACGGATGCCTTCTCGTTAAAGTTGTAGATGGAACCGCGCGCCGTTGGTGTATTGTAAAGCTCGATAACAACAACCTCGTAGACGACGAAAAGTAGCCTGTTCGCGAACGTGAAACAGTCCTTTGTCAACGTCGCGAACGTTTGACTTCGTTGATTTGGGCTGTCTTGACAACAGGAAGATGTAAGAACGCTTTTTTGACGAGCGGAGTCCAGATGGAACGCTCGGATTCGAGCGAGGCTAATCCGGCAACGAGACTTTCGTATGGTTCAACCGCGCCTGCTTGGGTACTCGGAAGGTACAGACCATATTTGACGTCCCCTTGGGAATAATACGCGATTATTTTATTCTTATAGGAGGAATCGAGTACAAAGCCGTCCTGAAGTAGTTCAAAGTGAAGTTCGAGCGCGTCGAATGGCGTCGCGTCGTTGATGAATCGCAGACCCTCTGCACGTGCCGGAGCTATTTCGAGTAGCCCCTTTTGGCTCAGACAGTGAACAAGCGCGCGCGGTAGAACGCCGCGTTTCATTTGGACTCGACCGTTGCACTGTATTACGCCGTCTTGGATCGTTCCTTCGCTGATTGCAAGATCGGCGACAATCCCCGAAAACGCGTTAAAACCAAGTTGGAGGGTAATGCGTTCAAGATCGAATTGACAAAGGTGGAGGTCTTTCAAATTCAGAGAAACTCCCACTTCGTTCTTTAACTCGGTTGCAAACCTGGCGTCTGAAGAGTCAAACGATTGGTTTGGCATCCGACTGGAAGTTGCGACGACGCTACCTTCCAGCCAACCTTGAACTCCCAAAAATTGAAAGAACGGCGCGAATCTAGCAACAAACGACCCTGGAATAGCTTCTCCGTTCGTTGATAGTGTGAATTTCAAGTCAGCGTGATCGCAAGATGCTAACGAGGCATAATAAGGTTTCGCACTCGTTAGTTTAGATAATTCAAAGAGTGAGTCGAGACTCCGATAATTGCGGACATGATCGTCGAGATAAAGAGCTCGAAAGTTCTCTATGATTGGCGACTCAGAGGAAAACGCCACGACGTCGTTGGCGGTTGATCTGGCTTCTGACGTTTCATTGGTTTTCGGTTGTAGCAGCGCCGCCGTGCGGAACGTTTCTAGAATAGTATGCATGGGTTGACGCGGTACCATAGAGGTTCGCGACTCTACCGTTGCTAGGAATTCTTTTTCTTCCTGAAAAATAATTTTTCCTGCCGTCAGGCAAACGACCTGTTGTGATTTATGCGTGTCGCTTGGTGCGAATCCCTTGCGGAAGTCAAACAAAAACGACTTCCTGACCTCATTAAGCAGTTCTTCTTTGATATGCAGTTGAGGGATTACAACAACTAGATAATCTTGGTAGTAATCGTCGAACCGCCAGCTTTCTGCTTCTTCTGATTCTGAGCCGCCGTTCAAACTAACATATGACCGATTTTGACTCGCATACGTCTCGAACGAGGTTGCGAAACTCTTGAGCATTTTGTGGTCGTGAAGCTGAAGAAGATAGATTTCAGGCGCGAAAGCGCAGACGCTTTGCACAGACGCTTCTTTGAACTCCACATTGACAACTCTAGAAACGTTAGGGCGCAGTAATTCAACGCGGTCGATTTCAATAGGTCGACCGACCGCGTCCGTGAGCAAACGTTCACAACGCGATCTCGTTTCGGAACCAGTACGCTGGACAATCCGAAACAAGGTTAAACCTATTAGGACGGGACCAAGAAGAAGAAATAATATGGTCGTCCAAAAATGTCGCGTTTGTTCGCGTAATAACGCCATTATCGAGTAAATTCCTTATTGAATTGAAAGACGACAACTTTTTTGTCGCGAATGAAATATCCGGAATGAGCGTCGCTCCAAACATTTCACGACGCCGCGAATTATTCAATAGCGGAATCTGCTTCTTCAAGCTCCGAAATGAACGCGTTGACGGAAAGAGGTTCGCCAGTAGCATTCTTGACAAATTCCTGCCATGGGAGCGAATCGCCCGGTTGGAAGACTTTTTCGCGTAGTAAACGTCCGAATTCTTGCGGATCATTTTGTGCTTGTGCTTCCAGGGATTTTCTAACTTGCGCGCCAAAAAGTTCGCCTAACATATAATTGTGGTAGTATACGGGCGCGATGACAAAATGTGGTTTTGCTGCCCAGTCGGCTTTATTTCGGTTCATTAACGGATCGAGGTGTTGATAACGAGCGGTTGTTTCACCCCAGAGTCTGTTGAGGTCTTGATCGGGATTTTCGTAAAGAGCTTTTTCAAAGAATGTCATGACGAGCGTCCATCGACAGAAGATGAGTTGTTCGCGTAGTCGCTGTTCCATGAGCGCGGGCGCAACTTCCTTGGCGCGTTCAGGCGTTACATTGCGATTTTCTATGAGCCACTGCGGGTCTCGCGCCTTGGCTCCGAAGAGCATTGCAATGCCCTCGGTCGTAAAGATATGCGAAACGCTACGAATGTTATAAGGCAAAGAGCGATCAAGATTGTAGTCGTAGATTCCGTGCCCGAGTTCGTGAAGTTGAGTGTCCATCCATTCTGCGTCGGGTTTAATGTTGCACAGAATTCTGACGTCTCCCTCGCGGTTCATGTCGTTTGCGAAGCCATGTTGAGATTTGCCCTCTTTTTCAAATAGATCGCTGTTTTTGAGGATAGGAGAGACGTCAAATCCTAGCGTCGCATAATATCGCGATGCGACGTCGACAATGTCTTGTCCGGTGATTCCCGCATAGAATTCGTTTGCGTTGACTTTTGCAGATGGAGGCGCTTGCTGGAAGAAGGGGTTGTCGTAGTGCCACGGCATAATCTTCTCGACTCCGAATTTCTCTCTGAGTTCGGAATCGAGTTTACTCTTCATTTTGCAGAAATAGGGCGCAGTCAATCTATCAAGCTCTTCAAATATTGCAATAAGCTCGTCGGGATTGAACTCCTGAAATGAAACGGTCATTTCCCAGTAGTTCTTGTACCCTAGTTTTACAGCCGCCTCGTTTCGTAGTTTAGCAAGCTCGATCATTTTGGGCGCGACAAGTTCGCCTACCTGTTTGAGCGCGTCCCATATTTCGTAGCGCTTCTGCGAATTAGTTTCTTTCTCCAGCATCGCGAGCAATTCATTATTAGTGTACTCGACGTCCTGGAGTGTAGCGCGTTGTGTTTGAAAGATCTGTTCAATCTCCGAGCTCAAGTTGACAATCTTTTCATTGAGCTCGTGGGGAATTTGAGCCTGTTCAAATTCTCGTTCAGCGACATAAGCGGCGCGTTTTTCTAGCGGCGTAGCGTTCTGCGCCTCCGCTCGTAGCCTTTTGAGCTCTTCGTATTTTTGTGCGTCCGAGTGGTATTTTGAGATTGCGAGCGTCGCCGCAGCCGAGCGCTCAAAAGCTTCCTTAGATCCTAGAATCGCAGAGTCCCACCATGCGTATGAACTTTCGCAATACATACGCTTGTAGTCTTCTTGATACTGCTTCATGAAATTGGCAAGTCGTTCTTCAGCTTCGCCAGCTACGAGTCGTGAAGTCATACAATTTCCAATGATTGTCAATACGATTAGGGTTTGAACTAATTTCCAACAGTTACGAGTCATTTGAGGTCGCCTATGGATTGGTGAAGTTGTTGTATAGCGATTGAACGCATGCGCAAGCGCTTTTGAGTTCGTTCCTCCCGAAAGTGCAACCGCACTGATCGCATCGCGGGGACACAATACCCTATTTTCGATCGAGACACAAGAGTGAATATGCGATCTTGTATGTTAGGATAGGGGTCTTGTAGGAAATGACAAAATTGAGAAAACGTTAGATCTTGGATAGGTTGGCTTGTTTAATAGAGGCTTTTTGACCTTTTTTGATCAATCTTACGGTTTTTCCTTTAGTTTCTTCATGATTTAATCGAAATGATAGACAGTGGATTTTCCGTTTGAGCGTCGCGTCTCCTCTGAGAGGTCGCGCAGCGCTTGTGTGCGGGAAAATTTCCAAATTTGTCGCATTAGCTAAAGCGCAGGGATTGAACGCGCCGATAATGCGTACTGATAGCTTGGCGCCTCAGGCTGAATATGCCTAGACTTTCATTCGGGTTGTGGTCAGACGGCTGGGCGCGAGTAGGTTAGACTCCTGGTTTTCCAGCGGGAACGACCAATACAGCGCTCGATTGGGCGTTTTAAGGATAAAGAATTGGCTCGATCATAGGGATCGTGTACGTTCGGTTGAAGATGTAAGGACACACAAAATGAAAACAACAATGAAGACGTTCTTAGCGTGTTTATTGGTTTGCGCT
>ONJR01000025.1 GCA_900318195.1 uncultured Planctomycetota bacterium | reverse complement strand
GCGCTTCCGTTGCCTTAAGCACAAGCGACACGGCGCTCCTTACGGCTACGGCGCCCCTTGCGGCTATCCCTGCGGCGCTCCGTACGGATGCGGCGATCCCTGCGGATACCCCGCGCCTGCGCCATGTTGTGCGCCAGCGCCCTGCGCGCCGCCTTGCGAACCCTGCATAGCGCCCTGCGACCCCTGCGCCGCGCCCGTTCCATGCGCGCCGCCCTGCAAACTGCGTAAACGTCGCGCTATCCCCGCGAGAATCTGCGCGCCTGAATACTACGCGCCGATCGCGCCAGTCGCCGCGCCCTGCGACTGCCAAGGCTAACGACGATAGGTCGCTCTGAAAATACTCCTATGCCAATCAAAAGGCGCCGACTGCAATCGCCATATTGCTAGTCGGCGCCTTTTGGTCGTCTACGCGCGCAAAGACGTCGCTTCAGACGCTATTTTCGGCGGAACAGCCTCTTAATCCGCGTGAAGAAACCTTCGTGCGACCCGTTTTCGCGTTCAACCGCCTTCGCGTGTTTGACGAGCTCCTTCGCGCGCGTCTCGTTCTTATCGACGCCAAGTCCTTTCTTATAACAGTTTGCGAGCGCGCGCATACACCCTGCGTCTCCAAGTTCGGCGCCCATTTCAAAGAGCGACGCCGCCTTGCGCGCCATTTCATACTGCGCGTCGACCGGCGCTGCGGAGTCCTTGCCGCATTGCGTCTGTAGTAACATTCCAAGCGTGTAGCACGCGATCGGGGAATCTTGACTCACGCCGCGCTTTAACATAGCGAGCGCCATGCCGTTATCCTGATCGACCACGCGACCCGAAAGGAAACATTGCGCAAGTTTCGCGCTGCCGTCGCCGCTACCGTTGTAGGACGCGAGCGCCCAGAATTGCACAGCCTGAGATTTCTCCTCCTCGCCTAGCATTCCCCTGTCGACGATATCGCCTAACATAAGCGCGCAATCGGCGCTGCCGTAGCGTATGCCGTCGCTTAGGAGATTGAAGAAGCGCGAGAGACTCTCGGGGTCAGACGATTGGTCAAAGAGCTCGTTGGCAAGCTCCCAAATGGCGTGCGGTTCGTGCAACGCCGCAGCTTCCTCGACGAGCGCCGTCGCCTTCGCGTCGTCTTCGGCGCCGAAGTAGCCCTGGCGATAAAGCTGCGCAACGACTCGATAGGCGCCAATGTAGCCCGCGTCGTACGCTTGGCGAAAGCAATCGTGCGCCTTCGTTACATTTTCCGGGACGCCGTCCCCGGTTTGGTACGCAATTCCAAGATTAAAGAGTCCTTCGCCGCTCCCGCGGTTCGCCGCTTCTTGGAAATACTTTACCGCGTGATTCTCCGGCTCGCCGTCCAGTCCGCCCTGCGAGCATATGCGACCGAGTTCGTTAAGCGCGTCCAACGAGCCGAGCTGCGCCGCTTCCCGAACGTACTTTATTCCGAGATCAAAATCCTGATCGATTTCGCCGTACCCGTTAAAGTAGCACAATCCGAGATTGTAAACGCTCGTGGGATTCTTAAGAGACGCGCCCAATTGAAACAACTTAAGCGCCTTGGACGACGAGTATTCGCCGCCGCGACCCTCCATAAAGCACACGCCCAACGCGCTGATCGCGTCCCCGTGTTTGTGACGCGCCGCGTCGTGGAACTTCTGCGCCGCGTCCTCAAAGCTCGCGGCGCCGCCGACGTCGGCGTAATAGCATAGTCCCAATTCGTACGTCGCGCTAACGTCGCCGCCCTCCGACAAGCGCTCCAGCTCCTGAACGAGGCTCGCGCTCTCCTCGATTTTAACCGCGCGATTAAAGCGGCGCGAGAGTAGGCGAAGCGTCGCCGCTGCGTCGGGTATCAATAAATTCGTCCTGACGCAACGGACGCATTTGTCTACTACTGCTCGAATCTGTTCCAAGTCATTCATTCTTATGTCCCCAACTTGATGAGATCGCGGAACAACGCGAAGCGTTACCGACTAAAAAGCCCTTTAACTTTACCGCCCAGTCCGCCGCCCTTGCCGCCCATTGCGCGCTCTAGCTCCTTCGCGCTACGAATAAGCTCCTTCGCGCGCGTCTCGTTCTTTTCGACCCCTAAGCCCTTCTTATAACACGTCGCCAGCTCGCGCATACAGCCCGGATGATCCTCGCCCGCGCCGCGCGCAAAAAAAGCCGCCGCTATACGCGCAGGATCGCCGCTCGGCGGGATGAATTTACCTGATTGCGTCATTTTCCCGAGCGTTAAGGACGCGTCGCCCGAACCCTGCTCCGACGCGCGCATAATAAGACTGAAACTTTTCTGAGCGTTCTGAGGTACGAGCTCGCCCTGAAAGTAATACTCCGCCATGCGTAGGCTCGCGTCGCCGTTGCCGTAAAATGAGCCGAGCGCGAAATACCGCAACGCGAGCGGCTGCGCCTCCTTGCCCAACGCGCCGCCCTGGAGGAGCGAGCCTAACATAAAGCCAGCCTCGCCGCTGCCAAGGTGCGCCGCTTCCATGAGATAGTTCAGCGCGTGCCGCGATGACGCCGGACTATCCGCGTTCGAGAGCGCTTCCAAGCCAAGCTCGCAAATGGCGTTCGGCTCGTCGTTCTCCGCCGCATGAAGTCGCGCCGCGCGCGCTTTATATTGATCCGCCGGAACGCCGACCCCGCTCTGATAGAACTGAACGACCATATAGAACGCGTGCATAAAACCCTCGTCGAACGCGCGACGGAAGTACGCCGAACTTTTAAGAAGATCAGGCGCTCCTACTACGTCTTGACCGTAAGCCATGCCCAAGTTAAAGAGCGCTTTCGGGCAATCGCGCTTGCTCGCCTCTGTATAGAATTGAACCGATTTCGACTTTTCCGCGTCCCCATAATCGCCGCGATAGTAAAACTCGCCGACTACGTTGTACGCCTCGCCGAAACCTAACTTCGCCGATTCCTGAAGGTAATGGTAGCCCGCCTTGCGATCTTCCTCGCAACCGTACCCGTAGTAATAGCACAGACCAAGATTATACAACGCGACCGCGCCCTGGAATTTCGCGCCAAGTTTGAACATCTTCAGCGCCTTGCCGGGCGAGTATTCGACCCCGCGACCCTCCATATAACAGACGCCTAACGCGCTAATCGCGTCGACCTGCTTGCGTTCCGCCGCGCTATGAAACGCGCGCGCCGCTTCCTCAAAATTGCGCTGGACGCCGAGTCCGAGGTAATAGCATAATCCAAGCTCGTAAAGCGCCTGCGCGTCCTGCTTCTCGGCGTCGACCTTCAACGATCGAAAGACCGGCTCGCATTCGTTGCGCTTAAAGGAGCCCCCGTACCGCTTGCCAAGCGCGGCGAGAAAGGAATTAACGCTCGGCATATACAGCTCCGTCTTCACGCATTCGCTGTATTTCTCCGCGTCTCGAATTATTGAATTGATATCGATCATACGTCTATACTCCCTAGCTTGCGTCAAGCGTTACGCGATAACGTTTGCGCGCCGTTTATCTCATTCCACGCCCGCCTCCTTGGCGCGCCGCAACAGTTCTTTCGCCTTACTCTTGTCCTTCTCGACGCCCAGCCCTTTCTGATAGCATTTCGCGAGCGTCGGCAGACACTCGTCAAGTCCAAGCTCGACCGCGCGCTCAAGGTAGTCGACCGCCTCTTCGTAATCCTTTTCAAAGCCAGGATAGCCGTCAAAGTAGGACATGCCGATTTCGCCGACCGCTAGCGGAAAGTCGCGATCCGCCGCTTCGAATAGCAGTTTTATATATTTATCCCGGTCTTCTGGCACGCCGATCCCGTCGGCGTAGCAGGTCGCAAGTTCGTAGAGGCACGCGCCGCTTCCCATCTCGGCGCCGACCGTCAGGTAGCGCAACGCCTTTGCGACGTCTTGAGGAACGCCGTCCCCGTTTTTGTACGAACTGCCAAGGTACGCCGCCGCGTCCGGACTGCCGTTTTCAAACGCGAGTTCAAAGAGCTCCAGCGCGCGCTTAGAGTCTTGACGCAACCCGTTTTGACCGCCCTCATAATAGACGCCTAGTCGGAAAGCGGACTCGGCGTCGTTATGTTCAACGCCCATTTCGAGTACTTTGACCGCGCGCGCGGGATCGCTCGGAACGCCGCAACCTTCTTCGTAAAGATCCGCGCATATCATAAAGGCCGGAGCGTAACCAAGCTCGCACGCGCGCAAGAGGCAACGGTAGCCTTCAGCGGGATCGTAAATCTTTTGCCAAACGTCGTCGTTCCTAATATACAGCTTACCCAATTCGACGAGCGACTCCGGATCGTCCGCTTCAGCGCCGCGCTTCAAGACGTTGAGACCCTTATGATAGTCGATCGGAATCCCAATCCCTTGAAGGCACATCATCGCCAAATCGTAATAGGCGCGCCCCCCGAGCGCGCAAGATTGTTCAAAACAATCGCGCGCGCGTGCGAAATCGGGCTCCTCGCTCCACTCGCCCTCGAGATAGCCGACTCCGAGGTTGTGCGCGCAATGACCGCTACCGCGCTCGACCCCAAGCTCAAGAAGCTGTTTCGCCTTCGCGCTGTCCTTCGCAACGCCCTCGCCGAATAAATAACAGTGCGCGAGTTCGCCGCAAGCGTCTCCAGAACCCTTGTCGACCGCAAGTTGGAAGCAACGCGCCGCTTTAACCGGATCCTTCGGAACCCCATGACCCTCGGAATAGGAGATTCCCATATCGATTATCGCGCGAACACACCCCAACTTCGCCGCGCGCGCGCAAAGTTCAAGTCCCTTGCGCTCGTTGCGCTCGCAACCGATACCGACGCTCCAGCACGCCGAAAAGTAATGCAACGCGTCTGGGTCGCCCGTCGCCGCCGCACGATCCAAGAGTGGGAACGCACGACCCCTGTTGGCGTCGCCGAACGCGCCCGTTAGATAAAGCAGTCCTAGCGATTTCAGCGCCTCGACGTCCCCTTGCGCGGCTTTCGCTTCTAATCGAGCGCGCGCGGCGTCAAGCCGGTTTTTATCCATTTGCGCGCCGAACGCGCGCGCGGCGTCTTTCTTGAAGCGTTGTATGGCCTCCGATCCAAAAGAAGTGAAATTATCAAATCCCGGCATTTTGTCTCCTTGCGCGTGCAACGGCGTTATATCGGACTCATGTAATCTTGCGACGCAACGACGTCGACTGACGTTATTGTAACGCATGGAGCGAGGAAGGTCAAAAGAAAAAATCAGCGTTCACAATAAATATTGTCAGTCCGGCATATTGAATCCGCGTATTCCGGATAATTTACACGCGCGCGCGATTATTTTGAATTTGGTCTGTTCGCTACGTTGCGCGTCTTGACGCCCAACGCGCTTTTCGGTACAATATTGCCGCGCCACAGTTGTCGCCGATTCGCGTCAACCGTATCGCGGCGGCGAACGCGTCGAGACTACGATTCGTCGATTCACAGCCTGTTGTTTTAAGGATTTAATTCATGAAGAAGACATTGCTAACGCTATTAGTCGCAGTTTTAGCGACGACGTTCGGCTATTCGTCGGAGATAACGCCGGAGGGTATGGAGCAGCTCAAGACGGAGTGGCTCTTCCAGTGCGACG
>ONJR01000076.1 GCA_900318195.1 uncultured Planctomycetota bacterium | reverse complement strand
CCGCAAAAAAGGCTAGCGATAATTGCGCGATTTCATTATTTGCGACTTCACGAACGCGCGCGCCAATATTCTTCCACGCCCAGAAGCACGCAATCAGAATAAGATACGGGAACGACGCGTATTTGACAACGTTGACTAAAAAGAGCGGCGGCTTAATTTTGGCTCCGCTCGCCAGCTCCGTTTTGAAGTTCGAGACGCCCCACACGAAAATAATAAAGGTCGTTTGGATGATGGCAAAGACAAAGGGCATGAAGTTAGCGAGCCAGAAGTCAAAGACGTCGAGCGCGACGAGGTTCTTCGTGTACCAGCACACGATAACCGTGCCGACAAGATTGACGACCGCCGCTAATATGACGCTTGCGCCGCGTGTCCAGCGGAAAGACTCCTGGAAGAGCGCTACTGTCGGTTGCACGAGCGACATTGAACTGGTGATCGCCGCGAGGAATAGTAGCACGAAGAATAGAAAGCCGAAGAATTGTCCAAACGGCATGAGCTCAAAGACATTGGGTAAAACGACGAATCCTAGCGAAAACGACGAGCCGAATTTATCAGCCGCGTTCATGCCAAGGAACATAATAGCCGGCGGGATCGTCATGAAGCCGGCGAGCACGACTTCGCAGAATTCGTTCGTCGCGGTCGCCGAGAGACTCGAGAGCGCAATGTCTTCTTTGGGACGCACGTAACTCGCGTACGTGCAGATGGCGCCGAGGCAGATCGAAACGGAGAAGAAAATTTGCGCGGTTGCCGCGAGCCACGTGTCAGGATTAAGCAACGAGTCCCACACGTTCGTGCGCGCAACCTCGCCCGACGCTTGAACGATCTCGCGCGTCGGATTCCACATAAAGCCCAGCCCTTCGAGAAATGTGTGAGTCGCGCCGCACGTCGACGCGTCAAGCGTAACGATCCGGACGATTACGAGAACGGCGCATATCAGAATGAGCGGCGCCGCGAACTTGCTGAATTTTTCAATTCCTCGCGACACGCCTAAAAAGATGAGTAAGAAGTTGGCGGCCGTGCACACCACCGTCGCTATGAGTAGCGGAGAAGACGAGAACTTAAAAAGCGAACCGTTCTCCGATATGCCAACGAGCGAACCAAAGAACGCGTTGTAATTATCCGCCGTCGAAAGATGAAGACCGGGTGCGACGTCTGAAAAGAACGAAAAACCAAGCCCTAACGGCTGAAGAATACCCCCTAAATATTGCAACGCATACAATAGGCACCACGACTCAACGAAGATGTAGTACATATTGATGACGAACGGCGCGAGCGCGTTGAGACCGCCTAAAACGCCCCAAAACGTTTTGCCGCCGCTAACCGCGTGATACACCCCGAGCGGAGAATGAAAGCCCTTGCGACCGCCGCAACGACCAAGCGCCCACTCGCTCATTGAGATCGGAATCGCTATCAGTAGTAGCGAAATTATATACGGAATCATAAACGCGCCGCCGCCGTTATTGACGACTTGACCAGGAAACCGCAAAAAATTACCAAGCCCGACGGCGCTACCCGCCACCGCGAGCACAGCGCCGATCTGAGAGCCCCAATGTTCTTTTTTTGCAAGTTGCGCCATCTCGTTCCTTTCGTATACAAGCCGACTCATTGCCGAGCGCGACTTTCTTAGCGTCTTTAGGCGAGTTACCAGTTTAGCTCCGAAGCTTCTTCCCAATGCTCGTAGAGTTGTTTTATTTTCTCTTCCTCTTCTTTGATCTGCGCTTGAAGCTCCTTCATTTTGGCGCCGTCGCGCAGATTTTCCGGCTTGAGTATCTCGTCGTTGAGCGTTTGCAAGTGAGTTTCTCGAATGAAAATTTCGTCCTCTATGTCGGCGACCTTGCGGAATGGGAACTTTCGCTTGCGTTTTTCCGGTTTCGGTTTCGATTTCCCTTGCTCCGCTTTGAAATTCTGTTCGGCGTATTTGCTCGGATCGCCTTTTTTGGCGCTTGGAACGCCGTTTGTGCGTCGCGCGTTCGCGTCTTCGTCGAGCTTTGGCACGGCGCCCTTGTTTTTGCCCTTGGCGCCCTTAACGACGTTCGGCGCCTGTTGCGCGTTTGACGTCGCGCGCGCGCTTGGCGCGCTACCCTTGTGCTTGTCGCTTTTCTTCTCTAGGGACGAGCGTCGCGACATATCCGAATTAGCCTTAACGGGCGTGCGTTGCGTTTTTTCCGGCGTGAAAGGCTCGTCGAGCGCGTTCGGTAGGAACGGGTCGGCAATGAGTCCGCGATTAACCATGTGCCGGAACGTCGAGTAGTTGCCGTCTACGATCTTGTACGTCGCGTTTGGCTGAACGACGAGTATTTTGTCCGCCACTTGATCGACGAAATATCGGTCGTGGCTGATAAAGATAACGCTGCCTTCGAATTCCTTAAGCGCGGTCTCGAGCGCTTTGCGCGCCCAGAGATCGAGGTGGTTTGTCGGTTCGTCGAGTATGAGAACGTTCGGATCGTCCGCCGCAAGTTTAGCCAACGCGGCGCGGCACCGCTGTCCGCCGCTGAGATTGCACACTTTGAGAAGCTGCTGATCCCCTGAGAGTCCAAACGCGCCGAGCAACTTGCGTCGCTGCAGATCCTCAAAGACCTTCTTTTTAGGACGGATCGCGTCCACGACCGGGATCTGATCGTCCACAACTTTTAGCTGCTGGTCGAAATACCCGACCTCGACCCCCTGCCCGAAGCGCACGGCGCCCTTATCGGGCGTTTCCTCCCCTAGAAGACATTTTAGAAAGGTCGTTTTCCCGCAACCGTTTGGTCCTAGAATAGCCCAACGTTCGCCGCGTTGAATATCGAACGTGTAATCTTTAAATAGCGTGCGGTCGCCGTAGCCTTTCGCTAACCCTTCGATGCGGAAGACGATATCGCCGGTGCGCGAGGCGGGAGGAAAGGACATCGGGGGCGAAGTTACGTTGCGCGGTAATTCCGGCGGGTTCTCTTCGAGACGTTCGAGCTTTTTGCGTCGGTCTTCCGCTTGCGCCGCCTTCATTCCGTAATGATGTCGACGTATGAAGTCTTTCGCCTTTTCTACCTCTTCGACGTACTTCTCGTACGTCTTCGTCTGCACCGCGAGACGCTCTTCTTTAAGACCGAGATATTTGGTGAAGTTGCCCGGATAATCGTCGATCGTACCAGCAAAGAGTTCGAAGGTGCGGTTCGTAACGCGGTCGAGGAAATATCGATCGTGGCTGACGAGAATGACGGCAGCGTTCGTCGTCTTGAGGAAATCTTCGAGCCACTCAGTCGCGGCGAGATCGAGGTGGTTCGAGGGCTCGTCGAGTAGCATGACGTCGGGCTCTTCGAGTAGTAATTTTGCGAGTCCCAGACGATTGAGCTCGCCGCCGCTGAGGGACGCGACGCTCTTCTCGAAGTCCTCGTCGCGGAATCCGACTCCGTGCAGAATACGTTCGACGCGGTATTCAATATTGTACGCGTCTTTTCTCATGAGCTCTTCGTGAAGCGCGTCGTATCGCCGCGCGAGTCGATCGTGCTCCTCGGGCTCGAGATTCGGATTCGCCATTTTTTCCGCGATTTCCTCCGATTCGCGTTGCGCTTCGAGTAGATGGGCGAGCGCGCTACGACCGGCTTGTAGCAACGTTTCCTTCGCGTCGACCTCCGGACGCTGCTCGAGGTACCCGATCGTGACGCTTCCGAAACGTTCGATTTGTCCCTTCTCCGATTCTTCGCGCCCTGAAAGTATGTTCAACAACGTCGTTTTTCCGCATCCGTTTGGTCCCACGAGCCCAATTTTATCGCCTTCGCGCACCTGAAATGTAACGTCCGCTAGCACAGGGTCTGGTCCGTAATGTTTCCTTAAGTGTTCGACGTTGAGTATGACAGCCATAATACATCCGTTGTTCTAATCGCGTTGCGCGTTCGCGAGTCGCTACGTTTGCGACCCGACTACATTGTCAGTATTTTACACGAAAAGCGTTCGTCGACAAGAGCGCGCGGCGCGCGCGGCTCGAGATAGACAAAAGCGCGCTTGATTTATTCTCTAAAATAGACTATATTGCGCTCGGCGTCGGCTGTCGACGCCGTTTGCGCGCAGTTAAAAGAAGGATGGCACGAGATGACGAACGGATTGAAATCGTACGAGTATCATGACACACGCTCCAGTCGCGTTTTGCGCGTTTACGCGTCGGACGCTCACGTAACTGACGGTTCGCTGGCGCTTGCCGACGCGTCTAGCGTCTCTTGGACGGCGGACGACGCGCGCACGCTTGAACTCGCGCGCGCGTCCTTGCGCTCCGAAGCGACGGCGATACTTTCGCAACTCGAACGCTTGGATTCACGATTTTGCGAGGCGGTCGCGCTCGTCGAGCGCTGTCGCGGCGCCGTTGTCGTTACCGGTATGGGCAAGGCGGGGTTGATCGGTCGCAAGGTCTCGGCGACCCTTTCTTCGACCGGTTCGCCTAGTCATTTCATGCACCCCGGGGAAGCGTATCACGGCGATCTTGGCACGCTGCGCAGTACGGACGTCGTGCTCGCGTTCTCCTATAGCGGCGAGACGGAAGAGGTTAAACGGCTCCTTGGACCGCTGACGTCGCGCAATATTCCGATCATAGCGATCGTTTCTAGCGCCGCGAGCGCGCTTGGTCGCGCGTCGACCGTCGCGCTTGAGCTCGGCAGAATTCAGGAAGCGGACGCTCTGGGCTTGGCGCCTAGTTCTAGCGCGGCGGCTATGCTAGCGGTCGGGGACGCGTTGGCGTTGGTCGCGAGCGCGAATCGCGGTTTTCGTTCCGAGGATTTTGCGCGCTTTCATCCAGGCGGCGCGTTGGGTCGCAAGTTGAGTCGCGTGCGCGAATGCATGCGTCCGCTCGGACAGTGTCGCATAGCGTCTGAACGCGCGACGATTCGCGAGGTCTTTGTTGCGAATCGCAAGCCTGGTCGCCGTACGGGCGCGATCCTTTTGGTCGACGATTCCGGTCGTCTTTCCGGTATTTTTACGGACAGCGATCTCGCCAAGCTTTTTGAGGGCGGCTGCGGTCCTGAGGCGTTTGATCGAGCGATTAGCGAGGTCATGACGCGTCGTCCGTCTTGGATTTCGTGCGACGCGCTCATGTCAGAAGCCGTTGCAATTATAGCGTCGCGCAAGATTAGCGAATTGCCGGCGCTCGACGCCGACGGTCGCCCCGTCGGCGTGCTCGACGTAACGGATCTTGTCGATTTCTTTCCTTGCGCGGAGGAGAGTAAATAGAGCGCCTGTTCTCGACTTCGAGGTCAAGCGCGCTTTCCGTAGATTGAGTAAAAACGTCTCGCTCCCAATTAGGAACGAGACGTTTTTTAACGACCTTTGACGCGTCAAGTCGCGTTATTCGACTTCGACGAGCTTATATTTGCGCGACCCAACGCCAAGCTCGACCGCCGCTTCGATGATATGGATCGCCTGCCGCGACTCCATGCGCTCGATGAGACTCGCCTTGCCCTTGTCGTCGGACGCGTAGACGAGATCGACGCACGCTTGATCCAACGCGACCGGGTCGAGAGAGGCAAGAATTCCAATATCCGCCATTTCCGGCGCCTTCGGATGACCGTTGCAGTCGCAGTCGATCGAGAGATCCTTCATGACGTTGACGAACGCGATCTTACCCTTGAAGTATTCCATAATCGAGCTTGCGGCGTCCGCCATCGCTTCGAGGAATTTCTCTTGCGGACAGGTCCACATAATATCAGGATTGCCGGCGCCGTGAATATACGCTTTACCGTGCGAGGAGCCCAGCCCGATCGAGATATTCTTGAGCGCGCCGCCGAACCCGCCCATCTGGTGCCCCTTGAAGTGCGAGGTAACGAGCATGGAGTCGTACTTCGACATATTGGCGCCGACGTAGTTGACCGCGATCTGCTTGTGTTTCGGAATCTGAAGCTCCATTTCCTTTTCGCCGTCGAGAATATCGCATTCGGCGATCTTCGTAAAGCCGTGTTCCTCGATGACTTTCCAGTGATCTTCCGTCTTCATTCTCCGACCAGGGTACGCCGTGTTGCATTCGACGACGGTTCCTTTAACGTGGTCGACGAGCGGCTTGAGGAATTCGGGTTTTAAATAATGATTGCCGGTCGGTTCGCCCGAGTGCGTTTTAACCGCGACCTTGCCGGGTAGCTCGATTCCCAGCTTCTTATACATTTCAAGCGCCTTTTCCGGCGTGATCGTCTTGGTGAAGTAGACTATTGGTCGCGCGTCTTCCACCGCCATTGCGGACGACGCCAGGGAGGACGTAGCCGCAACGGCGGCGGTCGTCTTAATAAATTCTCTGCGTTGCATTGTTGTTCCTTGTTACGTCGCGGAGCTTTGTTCCTGAGAAGGTTGCAAACGCTTGCGCTTGGCTAATCTTCTTCTCAACTTGGTTTGCATTCTAGCGAACTTCCTCAGTCTTGTCAAGACGCGCTGGTAGTCGGTTCACGTCGACTCGCGTCTGGAATCTTCGCGACGACTATTCCTGAAATATACTGCAACGCTCTTGCGAGCGCGAATATGCTCACGAGCATATAGACTAGATTGGTCGGAAAGCCGAGCGAGGCATAGGCGTCAATGGCTAAGTATTGAACCAGGTATAACTCGAGGGATAGATTGGCTGTTGCCTCGACAATTTGTACGCGCGGTAATTTATCGTTTAGCGCTAACGCGAGACTCGTAATAGCATGAATTAAGAGTAACGTGATTGGCAACGCCAGACTTCGCCAGTATCCAAAAGTAATGGGTTGCGGCTTGTATAAGTAAAGCAAAACGTAAGCGCCGGAAGCGAAAACGATTGTCGCTATCCACAGCCCGATCCTTCTTTTCGCCTGCGTCTGCGTCGCGAATCTTTTATGCGCGGCGGCGCCCATTAGCATCGATAGCAGAAAATAAGTTAACGTGTTGGGACGTAGCCAGGCTAACGGCGACGTATGGGGATCGTATATTGTAACAAAATAAGCGAGCCACAATAGAAGAATGACCGCGACCGTCGCGTAAAACTTTCGTGTTTCTAGACGTGTTATCTTGATTATAAAATAATAGAACACATATAAAAACGCAATGGACGGTAAAAAGTGATACTTCAGAGAAAAGACCGCCTCTTGGGCGCCTACTAAGGTCAACGGATTTGCTGAAAGAGCGAGGAACGGCGCTAGTATGAGAAAAGGAACGGTAATCCGCGTCGCGCGTTTGACGTACCACGGTGTGAAACGCGACGCGATATTCGTCAGGCAAAATCCGCTAACATAGAAAAAGAGACAGTTCGCGATCAATCCGACGCGTGCAAAACAGCGCAACGCTTCCGGCAATAACGGATCGGTATGGGTAAAGACGACCATTAGCGCGGCTAAGCATTTTAGGTACGTTATTCCCTGGACGCGTTCTTTCATGTTGCGCACGCTTCTTTCTAATAGATCTTGCTTAAACGTTTTCCCGGAAGACGTCGGGACGATCTGGATCGAACTGCTCGTTTGCCCACATTACCGTAACTAGATCCTCGTCGGACGAAAGGTTGACGATGTTATGCGTATAGCCCGGCAACATATGTACGGCGACGATTTTTTCTCCCGAGACCTCGAACTCAATTATTTCGTCTGTGCCGATCTTACGCTCCTGAATGAGCGCGCGCCCTGAAACGACGACAAAGAACTCCCATTTGCTATTGTGCCAATGCTGTCCTTTCGTTACCCCGGGCTTACTAATATTGACGGAAACCTGTCCGCAGTTGAGCGTTTTGAAGAGTTCGGTAAAGGACCCGCGTTCGTCGACGTTCATCTTTAATGGGAACGCGACCTTCTCTTGCGGAAGGTATGACAGATAGGTCGAGTAGAGTTTCTTTTCGAAGCTTCCCGACGGCATTGACGGTATAACGAGCGTCTGCGGTTGCTCGTGGAACGTATGCAATAGCTCGACGATTCTGCCTAACGTTGCGCGATGCGTTACAGTCGCGGCGCAGTATTTTCCGTCCGGTTGCGGCACGGCGGTCACGCCGTCGAATTCGCAACGATGCTCCTTGCCCTCGAGCGCGTCGAACATCTCGTCAACAAGGTCGTCGATAAATAGTATTTCCAGTTCTACGCTTGGATCGTTGACTGTAATTGGTAGCTCGTTGGCGATATTGTTGCAGAAAGTCGCGACGGCGGAGTTATAGTTCGGGCGCGCCCATTTGCCGACGAGGTTTGGAAAGCGGTATACGAGAACTTTCACGTTATTCTCGCGTCCGTATTCAAAGAATAGCTCCTCTCCCGCGCGTTTTGAGCGACCGTATTCCGAGTCTCCGAACCGCCCTTGTAAAGTCGCTTGGACGGAGGACGAGAGCATGACGGGCGACTTATTGCCGTATTTTTTCAGCGTGTCGAGTAGTTTTGCCGCGAATCCGTAGTTGCCGGTTCTGAATTCCGCCGCGTCTTTGGGACGATTGACTCCGGCAAGATTGAACACGAAGTCGGCGTCTTGACAGAATCTCTCGAGTTCTTCTTCTGAGGACTGAAGATCGTATTCATAGATCGCGTCAATTTTGATATTCGGTCGCGTTCTATTTTTCCCGTCGCGCACGTTCTTTAAATTCTCGACGAGGTTGCGTCCGACAAATCCTTTGGCGCCGGTAACTAGAATATTCATATCTCTTTTCTCCATACCATTTTATTAACGACGCCAACGTAGGATTGAATGATTTTGACGATCTTGTCGGAGACGTTTTCCTCGACGTAGTCTGGCGCAGGCGTTCCTAAATCGCCGTTTTTCACCATCTCGATCGCTAAGTCTACGGATTGCAGTAGTCCTTTGGCGTCGATTCCCGACAGTATGAATAGCGCTTTATCGAGCGCTTCGGGTCGTTCCGTCGACGTTCGTATGCATACGGCGGGAATTGGCGCGCCGACGGAGGCAAAGAACGAGCTTTCTTCCGGTAGCGTTCCTGAGTCGGATACGACGGCGAACGCGTTCATTTGTAGGCAGTTGTAGTCGTGGAAGCCGAGCGGTTCGTGCTGAATTACGCGTTCGTCGAGCTTGAAGTTTGAGGCTTCGAGGCGCTTGCGACTGCGCGGATGACATGAATATAAAATTGGCATATCGTACTTTTCCGCCATGGCGTTGACGGCGGTGAAGAGCGAAACGAAGTTCTTTGCCGTGTCGATATTCTCTTCCCGGTGCGCTGATAGTAGAATGTACTTGCGTTTTTCCAGTCCCAGACGCTTGTGGACGTCAGACGCTTGGATCTCCTTGAGATTAGCGCGCAAGACCTCCGCCATCGGACTGCCGGAAACGTAGGTGCGCTCGCGCGGCAGACCGCATTCTGCAAGGTAGCGGCGCGCGTGCTCGGAGTACGCGATATTAACGTCGGAGATTATATCGACAATACGTCGATTCGTTTCTTCCGGGAGGCATTCGTCTTTGCAACGATTGCCTGCCTCCATATGAAAGATCGGAATGTGTAAACGTTTGGCGCCAATGACGCTCAGGCAACTGTTCGTATCGCCGAGTACGAGAACCGCGTCCGGCTGTAATTCAACCATAATGCGGTACGACTTCGCGACGATATTCCCCATCGTTTCGCCAAGATCTTGACCGACCGCGTTCATATAAACTTCAGGCGCGTCGAGCTTGAGATCGTGGAAAAAGATCCCGTTGAGGGTGTAATCGTAGTTCTGACCCGTATGCGCCAGGATGACGTCGAAGTACTTGCGGCACTTCTTGATGACCTCGGAGAGGCGTATTATTTCCGGACGCGTGCCGACTATGATGAGCAACTTAATTTTGCCGTTGTTTTTAAATGACGCTTCCATTCTCTTGTCCTTACTCGTCCCGCGCCGCGCTACTCTTGAATTGCGCGCAAAATATCGATCGTTCGCCTGACGCCAGTTCGCACGTCGTAGACCGGTCGCCAGCCGAGCGCGCGGAGCTTTGCGCCGTCTAGACGCGCTTTCGTCGCTTTACTGTAGCCCGACGATTCGACCGCGTCTGGTATCTCAAATACGACTTCCTTACCAGCATACTCGGCGATCGTCGCGGCGAGTTCGCGCAACGTAATATCCGACGCTTCGTCCGCGATATTGTACGCCTCGCCGGACGCGCCGGAGAATAAAGCGCATAATAGTCCAGAAACGGCGTCCGCGACGTACGTGTACGAATAAAATTGCGTTCCTGCCGATTTCAAAACGATATTCTCGCGCGCGACTCCCTTCTTAATGAATTGACTGATCGCCTTACTGTCAGACGCTAGCATCGTCGGTCCGTAGGAGCGCGTTAGACGAGGAATGACGAAATCAAGACCCCTCTGCGAATTATACGCGTTGCACAACGCTTCCCCGCAACGCTTACTTTCAGGGTAGCCCGCGCGCGTCGTGTTGCAGTCGACGTATCCGCAATAGTCCTCTGTAAAGAGCTCGACGTCGCCGCGATTTTCGCCGTATATCTCGTTGGACGACGCGAAGGCAAAGCGCGCCGCGTTTCGCGCGCACGCAAATTCCAGTAGATTGCGCAGTCCGAGAACGTTCGTCATGACGGTTCCGATCGGATCGGTCGCGTATTGTATTGGGTGCGTATTGGACGCGAGGTGCAGGACGTAGTCTGCGCGCGGAATCGATTTGCCGTCGAACGGTTGACTCGCGTCGTACTGTACGAAATGTAGACGCGGCGACTCGGCGTACCGCGCGAACCGTCGTCGCGCGGCGTCGGGCTTGCGCGTTAGCGCGTAAATTTCGAGTTTCGCGTTTTCGTTCGCGTCCTTTTCGAGCGCGGCGTCGACGAGAAAACTGCCGACGAGACCCGTCGCGCCTGAGATAACGATGCTTTTTTCCGCGACGCGTTCAAGCGGCATTGCGTTTGCAACGCGCGCGACGTCGGATTGATAGAGTGGGTTGTCATAAAGCGTCATTGTAGCGCCGTCGTCTATTTGAGCCAGTTGTCTTTATCGGATTTAAGATACGACTTGAACATTTCCAGATCGTCCTTAGTCGTGAGTTTGATATTCTTGTCGGAACCTGCGGCGAAATAGAGTCGCACGCCGAGATCCGCCATCATGGTGTTGGTATAAGCCGAGCCGTAGATTCCGATCTTTTTCTCGTACGCCTCGCGATATTTCGTGAGTAGCAGTCCGAATTTGTACGCCTGAGGCGTCGCGACGCGACGTAGCGTCTCGCGCGGAATGTACTTGATTGTGCTGATCTCGTCGTCCATAACGAATATCTGCTCGTTGTAAGGCAACGCCGTTACGGCGGCGTCGTGCTCTTGGCATTTAAGAATGACGTCGGTGAGAACGCCTTCGTCGACGAGAGGGCGAATACCGTCGTGTATGACGACGACGTCGTCGTCCGCGCACTTGCCTTCGAGATGATAGACCCCGTTCCGAATCGACTCCTGTCCCGTCTCGCCTCCCGAGACGATCCACTGTAATTTGTCTATGTTAAACTGTCTTGCGTAGGCGCGTAGCACGTCGTGCCATCCGTCGATGCATACGACTTCTATGGCGTCGATCATCGGATGCTTTTGGAAGCCCTCGAGGGTGTATATGATTACGGGCTTGTCGTAGACGTTGATGAACTGCTTCGGCAGGTCTTGTCCCATTCTACGCCCCGAACCGCCTGCGATAATAACGGCGACGTTCATCGTCTTCTCCTTGTTTTGACGTTACTTGGTGTCGGCAAGGCGCTCTTGCACGTACTCGGTAGTTAATATTTTATCAACGACGCCGTCGACGTCGAGGAGATTCGTATTGTGACTGGTATAACTTTCTTCCGCCTCGGTGAGAACCTGCCCTTGAACGAAGAATTTGTCGTAGTTCAGATCGCGGTTGTCGGCGTAGACGCGGAAGTAGTTGCCCATATCCTCGGCGCGCAAGCGTTCCTCGCGCGTCATTAGCGTTTCATAGAGTTTTTCGCCGTGCCGCGTGCCGATTATCTTGGTCCCCGTGTCCCCGAAGAGGCGCTGAACGCCCTTGGCTAGGTCGCCGATCGTCGAGGCGTCCGCCTTCTGGATAAAGAGGTCGCCTGGATTCGCGTGCTCGAACGCAAATTGTACGAGCTCGACCGCCTCGTCGAGATTCATGAGGAAGCGCGTCATATTCGGGTTCGTTATCGTGATGGGAGCGCCCGACGTGATTTGATCTATAAATAGCGGAATCACCGAGCCGCGACTGCACATGACGTTGCCGTAGCGCGTGCAGCAGATAACGGTTCCCCCGCGCTCAGCGGCAACGCGCGCGTTTGCGTAGATCACGCGCTCCATCATCGCCTTGCTGATACCCATAGCGTTGATCGGGTACGCCGCCTTGTCGGTCGAAAGACACACGACGCGTTTGACCCCGCATTCGATCGCCGCGTGGAGAACGTTGTCCGTTCCCTCAACGTTCGTTTTGACCGCTTGCATCGGAAAGAATTCGCATGACGGCACCTGCTTGAGCGCCGCCGCGTGGAAAATAAAGTCGACCCCCGGCATGGCGTCGGCGACCGAACGAGGGTCGCGAACGTCGCCGACGTAGAACTTCACCTTCTTTGCTTCCTCTGGATACTTCGCTTGCAACTCGTGCCGCATATCGTCTTGCTTCTTCTCGTCGCGCGAGAAGATGCGGATTTGACCGAGTTCCGACGTCAGAAAGCGGCGTAGGACCGTGTTCCCGAACGAGCCCGTGCCGCCTGTTATCATTAGTGTTGCGCCATTGAACGCGCTCATTGTTCTTGCTCCTATCGTTATTGTTGTCTCGAAGAATGACATTTCACAATTTCTACGCCGCGCTCGGTAAATGAACGCCAACTTTCTGCGCTAGCTTGGCGAACGTCTTCTTCTCTGTCTGATTGAGTCCGTATCCCCACAAGAACGCGGCATAAACAGCGCAGAATGCGACTGCTTTGACGATGAATACCCACCATCTTCCCTCGGCGCGCCATAAGACGAGTGGAAGATTGACCAGAAATGAGCCTCCGAGCGCAAGCCAGATTCGAGAGAGTATTCCTCTAAACATGCGAAATACGTCGAGCCCGAGCCGCTTATGATAATAAATATTGATTAGAATAATGTGTCCGATAACAAAAGAAATTCCTGTCGCGAGCGGGGCGCCGACGGCTCCGAAGCGTCTGACTAAGACGATGGTTAACGAAATATTGACGACAGTTATCATAATCAGAATGAGCGACCGAAAAATTCTTTTATTAAGCGCGTTCATGAGCGGTACGCACGTCTGTTGTATAAGAGGTACCAAATTGGGAATCATGATAAGAAGAACATACAACCATGCCGCTTTCATCTTTTCGTCATGCATCCAACATTGTATGAAGTCCTGCCCAAGTAAGGTAAAGCCCAAACAAAAACCTCCGGCGACAACAAATTGAAATCGACCGATTCGTGCAACGAAATCTGTCAGCGTCTCGGGCGTTGCGCCAGAGACGACAAGTTTAGTCGCTTGAGTTTGGAACACGCCTGAGATTGTGGATGGCAACATATTGAGCATTGTGATAAAGACGGCGGCGACGGAATATACGGCGACGTCTGTTTTCGTCGTCATATTGCCGAGAATCGTTTTATCGACCGTGTTGTTGACGTGCCCTACGACTGACTGTAGAAAAACAGCGATCATTAGCATTGCCGCCGGCGCCATCATCCTCCAATCCCAGTAGTGGAATCGAATCTTAAATTGCAGTTTGACAAAGACGACATATGCCGCAGTAAGCGTCGCGGCAATTAACGTTATGGTTTTGGCGTATACCAGCGCTAGAAAACCGTAACCTAGGTATACGATCACAACCGACGCGCTGAAGTTGACGACAATTGAAAGAAGCGCGATTAATCTAACAAAAGCATATTGATCGTAGCCCAATGATATTCCGTTGATATAATGACGCAGGACGAGCAATGCGATTTGAACGACCATGACGAAAAACATATGGCGAGCAAGCGGAATTTCGTCAGGCGTAAGTTTGGGATAAATTACCGTTAAATGAGCGTTGATTCTCCATCCTACAATGAATATGAGCGCGCCAATGACTGCAAGGAGCACAAGCATATGAAACGCGAAATTTTCATTGCGCGCTTGGTCTTTGCGCTCCAAAAACTCCGTAACGTATCGATTCATAGTTGCACCGATACCAAGATCAATAATGAGTATATAGTGCGAGACCGCATAGATCATTTGGTAGAGTCCGTAGGAGTCTCGCCCAAGTTTGTCAATGTACAACCCCGTGAGTACAATCGTCGCGACCGCATTGAGTATAATCGACGAATATGAAAAAAACACTGCGAGTTTTTTGGACGTCCATATTGGATTCATTTAGGATCCTCTTTTTTGACGACAATGTCTCCGACAACACGAGACGACCGTAGCGACCTGACCGCACAGCCGCTCATGCGAATTGTACAACGCCGAGTGGAATTTGCAAGCCGCACTCGCGTAATGTTCAAGAAACGGCAGTGAGACCGGATCTCACTTGTATTTACCATGGTCTTGCGGCGTTGTAGGGTTGCACGTTTCCTACTCTTCGTCTTCGTTCTCTATAAAGCGTCGTCTGAGGGTTGGCTTGAATCCTGACGTAATGTCCCAGAAAGATTCCGAGACATAGCATGCCGCTTGTTGTGTAGGTTGGCGCCGTCATGAAAAACGACAAGTTCGCGACCATGAACGAGCATACGAACGACATCGCGAAATGAGGCGCGTATTCGTAACGTTGGCGCGACATGGTAATCGCCGTTTTAAGGAACGAAATAAAGAACGCTAAGTAAAGAGCGAACGCGAAGAAACCGTTGATGTAAAGAAGTTCCAGAATGTCGTTGTGAGCGTGCCCTCCAATGACCTCCGCCATTTCGTCATACTCGCGACCGAGTAGTATTTCCGAAATAGTTGACTTCGGAATGGCATGGATTAGGTACGTCCAGCGCGATAAACGTCCTGAACCTCCGTCTTCGATCATACGAGACAGCCGTTCGACGATGCGCAGATGCATGACGTTGTCAAGGTAGATTCCGATAACGGTGAGTACAAGGAAGATTATACTGATAACAAACAAAGTGCGCACCACGCGTCTGACGTCGTTGACCTCGGGTGCGTACTGTAAAAGATAATAGACGGCGATCATGAGGAACATCGCGAGCATTCCGGCTCGTTTGCCGCTAAACGCAATTGAAATAGCGCAAACTAGAATCGGTATCGTTGCTTTTTTCCCTCGTACGTAAGCCATCATGAGCGGCAAGAGACCTAGTATGTAGTATACGTCCGCAACCGCGCCGCGCTGCGTCCATGCGCGACCTGTTCGGAAGAAACGGTAAAGACTAATGATTAATACAAACGCCGCGATATAGTATCCGTAGTAAAGCGCCGTCTTCTTGTTAAATTCGGTTCGGTAACCTATGTAAAAGTAAAGAATACTGACGGCGAGTGGATAAAGCGTCATTAGTTGGTAATAGATCGTTGCGCGCGACATACCCTTCATTCTGAAAAACGAAATCAGGAAGATTAAAAAGGTAACAGCGAGCAAGTATACGAGCGGTTTCGCGCGAAATATATTTGAGCCGCCGCGCCCTGAGTACAAGGGATAAAGTCCGGCAAGCCCGATGAAGAAGAGCTGAATGTAATTCCACAAGCCTCCATTCGTCTCCGCTTCCGTGAACGCGCGTTGCTCCTTGAGCACAAAGAAGACCGCCGTTAAAAAGTAAATGAGCGGCGGTAGGTACGAGAGTAACGATTTTCGCCCGGGATGCATTTTAACGACTTGTCCTCTATTTTGCTAATAGCCGCGTCTAGCTCTTATCTCGCGCGCATGACGCGTTGTCTTTATCGCGAGTCCGTCCAACTTCGACTAGTTACGATTCTTCAGTAGTCGCGCATAGCGCCTACCGCGCGCTCCATCGAGAGCGCAACCCTTCCTCTTTATCGATCAACGCTTCGTTTGGAGTTTAGGTTTCTTTGTATGAATTTAATCGATTTTTCTCTTTCTGTCTCGAGTTTGTGTCTTAGCGTTTGCGCGTCGACGATCGGACTCGGTAAATTCGTTAGCTTGTCCGTATCCGATACGACGAATTGCGACAATTCGCAGAGATCGAGAATTTCTTTGATTCTATTTTGCGACCCTTCCTTGATCATTCCGTAGGTGGGTTTGCCAAAGACGAGTCCAAACGCCGTTCCATGAAAGGACGCGGAAACCACGCACGCGGCGTTCGCGTAGAAGCCCAGGAATTCTTCGAGTCCGACGTCAAAGAAACTGTGATCCGCGCGAATCCACTTAATTGGAGAATTGCAGATCGAAACGATGCGGTAGCCCGTCGCGCGCCGCAATCTTCGCGCAACGCGTTCTAGATTATGATTACGTTGCACCTGATAACACAAAATATAGGGCGCGTCGATTCGCGGCGCAACGGCGAGTTCGCGCCATTGCTCGGCGTCGAGAAGGAACACGGGATCCAAAATTCTTTCGGCGCGTACGTTCGCGAAGGACTCGATATACTGGCGCGCGGATTCCTCGCGCAGCGAAATATCGTCGAACGCTTCCAGGTAGCGTCTGACGGTTGCTTTTTGTTCGTCAGTGTAGGTTAGCTTTTCAATACTTGCGGCGAAGCTTATTCTTCTGACGTCTTCTGCGCCGAACTGCAGGAATCTTGCCGGTACGAATTCCGCTCGTCCGGCTAGATTCCATACTTGGTCGCTTCCCGTAATCATGAGCTCAACCTTAGGCGGGTCGTCGAGCAATTCTTCCATGGAGGCGTACTGGCGCGTTAGTTTGAGTCGTGCTTGCGTGAACTCCTTGAATAGTTTCGTTAGAGTTGCCATTTCCTCGCGTCTTTTATTGCGTAGGTGTTGCAAGTACCATTTTCTCAGTACGGCGATAGGCGATCTTCCACTACTTTTCGATTTCTGCGGCGAATATCGCAGTTCCAGTAGTTCGTTGTCGCACCCCAGTTCTAGCAATGTGCGCTGTAACGCGTAGGCCTGTAGCGTTGCGCCGTAATTTCTGCCGTAGTGATAGGTAACTGTAATCGATTTCATACTTGATCTTCTCGCTCCGTTGCGCCGACTTTGTTACTCCAGACTGCGTTTGGCGATCGCGCGATACGAAAAGACTTCTTTTCCGCGTTGCGCGACCTCTAGCATCTTAGCGTAAGCGTCGCTGTTTTCCGTCAACTCCTTCAGAACGTCGTAAATTTCGTCGACCGAGTCCTTTTCCAGGAAGCGCACGTTGCCGCCAAGGTCGACGTGGCGCGTGCCTGACCACGATTTGCACAGCATCGGCTTGCCCAAGCCTGCGACCTGCTCCCAAAAGACAGAGTGCCGACCAGGAAAGACGACCAGATCCGACGCCGCATAATATTGATCCGTGAGCGAAGAGTCAACCCATCCTATATATTGAACGCGATCGCTTACGAGCGCCTCAAGTTGAGACTGGAGTTCTGGTACGACCGAACCAAAGACGATCAATTTAACGCGCGGCGAATTGAGACGGTTGACCGCCTCCATGAGCAGTAGCGTTTGCGTTTTGAAACGGTCGATTTTACCCCCTGTCATGACGAGGAAATCGTCTTTGTCGATTCCATACTTCTCGCGAATGGCGTCTGCTACTCCCGGCGCTAACGCCGCCTCGACTTTGTCGTCGTCGGCGCCCATAACGAGTAGTTCGACCTTTTCGGGCGGTAGGCGGTATATCTCCTTGAGGAAGTCCACCCTTGCAGGCAAAACGCCGTAGAATTTCCGAACGTACGGATTGAGGCGTTGCGCGCAATGTCGCCACAGAATCTTATGCATGAGATTCAAGGACGCCCAGGAGCGCGCGCTATTGGAAAAGTCCGCGTGATTGTCGACGTACACGACAACGTCACGATGGCTCTTGACATATTGTATCACGACGTCGACGTCGAGGAACTGACATCCGTGAATAAATAATACGTCGGGCGCCGCCGCTTCGAGCGCTTGCGCGAAGCCGACGTAGCTCTTCAGCTTGCGGTACGCCTTCGTCGGCTTTTTGTAATCTAAGCGCACGACGCGCACGCCGTTTTCGTTGACGTATTCGCACGCGCTTTTCATATAGGCGATTTTACCCCGTTTATTAAAGGTTTGCAAGGACGCTATGACCGTAACGTCGTGTCCAAGCAGCCGGTGATATTTGGGCAGCATATTCTCCTGATAGGAGTATCCGTCGGGAAAAAAGCATCCTAAGCAGAGGTGCGTAATTTTCATTGTATCCGAAATTCCTTAATAAAGGCGTCGACGTCGTTGAATGCGTTCGCGCGCTGGCGCAAGGTTGCGTCGTCCCACTCTTCCCAGGGAATGGCGGCGAGCTGAGCGGCAACGTCCTTGTCGAAGCGGTCGCGTATCTTGCGCGCAGGATTGCCCGCCCAGATTTCGTACTGCGGCACGTCGTGAGTAACGACGCTCCCCATTCCGACGACGGCGCCGCGCCCAATGCGCACGCCTGATTTTATGTAACACCCCATTCCTAGCCATACGTCGTCTTCAATAACGGTTCTTAGCGTCTTAATAGTCGGGGCGTCGTCAAAATTCTTACCGAGTATATTTTTTCCGCGATGAAAGACCGGACTTGTCGAGACGCGTTCGATCGGATGCATAGCGCCGCCAATACAGCATCGATCCGCGATCGAGCAGAAGGCGCCAATTTCAACGTTTACAAGGAAGCACATCGACCCGACATAGGAATATCGCGCGATCGTAACTCTCGAGAGCTCTGATCGCGCGCCGACGCGCGCCGTGCGGTCGAGCTTGCATTTCTTTAAAGCCGGCGGATTGAGTAGTTTTTTCAGCGCCTTGGCCAGGTAGTAGCTTAGGTTCGTCACGAGATTGTTTCCAGGAGGAGTATTACGCGTTTAGTTAGTCGTTTCCTTATTAAAATGTTGCAAGATAGCGTTGCATGCGACGTCGGGATTATAGCGTTCCTTTAGGAATTGAAATTCTCTTTCTTGCATAGCGTCTATTTCTCCCTGCGGCGTTTCAACGATCTGTCGCACGAGATTGGCAAAGAGCGTCGGATCGGCGCTTTTGCAACTCCATCCGAACCCGCCTTCGACAACGGTCGTTCCAACGTCTGTATTGGAATCGACAACGGCGAGGACAGGCTTCTTAGCTTTCATGTAGGAAAGCAGTCTGCTCGGAAAGTTCGGAATAGTGAACCTGTGGTCGAGGAAGATCATGCCAACGTCACAGGCCGCGACGAGCTTTTCGTAGTCGTTTTTGGGCAGATGCGAGAGTAGCTTGAAGTTTGGCGGCGCGTCTTCCTGCGCGAACCGTTCTAGGCGTTGAAATTCCGTTCCCGACCCTACGACAAGGAAAAAGGCGCGCGGTTCGCGCTGCGCGCGTACGCATTCTATGATGAACGGCACGTCTTGCGGCTTGCCTAGGTTGCCTCCGTATACGAAGATTTTTGAGTCTTGCGGGAGTCCGTATTTGGCGCGTATTGCGTCGCGTGTCGCTTGATCGACTCCCACGTCTTCGATTACCGTTATGTTGGGGCACAGCTCGACTTTTTCCGGCGCGAGTTCTGGGTTGTTGCGCAAGATGTATTGACAATTTGCAGGAGACATACATCCGATATGGTCGGATATTCTGTAGAGTTCTTGCTCTTGTCGACGGAATCTTTTATAGATTAGACCGCGCAGTCCGGTTGTTTTGAGTATTCCCAAGTCGACGGCGTTTTGCGGAAAAATGTCCTTGAGCATGAGGTACGTTTTGGCGCCGTCTCTTTCTTTTACGTATTTTACGACGCCGCCAAATGTAATCGGCGGGGTCGTGTAAAGAACGAGATCGAACGCGACGTTCGCGAAGTACTTTTTGATCGCGCGCTTGAATTGTCGTTCGATCATAATTGTCGCGATTCCCTTCTCGATCATAGGCGCCTTGGTTATGTTGCCTGTTCTAACGCGTAGAACGTTGACTCCGCGCTCGTAGGTTAGCTCAGTCGGTTTCCCTTCTCGTCGTTCGCGCTTACAGAGAAGGTATACGTTGTGATCTTGCGCTAGTTTCTTTAGTACGTCGAGATGCACAGAACTACCGTCAAGTGAAGTAAATGAACCAAGCGACATAAATAATATATTCATATTGAACTCCTCCTGACGACTACAATTCATTTTCCATATGTTGCGGTCTTCTCATCTCATGCGGCGGCAATGTCATATAATCGCCATATTGCGCTGTTAGATAGCTATCGTATTTTGCAACGGTAGGCAGGAACGCGTCTTCAAATGGACGGCGCTCAATAACTTCCATGAGATCCTTAGGATAGCGAGTCTCCAGCAATTTAAAGAGATCGTTATATGCGGTCAAAGCCGAACTTTTTCCTCTCGCGCCTATTTGCGACACGAAGTCGTAAGCTGAAAATTTGACCTTGTCAGGAATGAAACGACCTAGCGTAAAAGAACCGATAAGACACAACTTATAAAACATTGATTGTCCTTTTAGGTTAAGACGTTCTTTCATCATCCCCTGAAGTATTTTGACGCCTAATGTCTTTAGTTTACGAATAGTCGTAGAATCAGGAGACGGATCGAGCGTAAAAATGTCAATCGTCGCTTGCGATCGTCGTTCGTCGCGTCTTTCTTCTTTTAGGCAGATTCGATACACCCATAGACGTCGTGAAAAAACGTATTCTTTTGAGACGCCGCCGGGGCGTTTTATGGCGATGACATTACAGTTGTCATTGAAGACGGAGACCAGCTTGTTGAAATTTTTTCTGTCCAGTATCAGATCGACGTCGTCGTCCCATGGAATAAAGCCTCCGTGCCGAATAGCGCCCAGTAGCGTTCCACCGCCCAGACTATATCGTATCTCGCTTTCAGTCATGAAGAAGTCAACGTCTTTAATCATCTCGAGGAGTTCTTTTTGGCGTTCAGCTATACCGTATTCATCAGTTATCATAGCTATTTTCCCTTCGGTTCGTCGCCGGAATATTGTATTTCAGTAAACTTGCCGCTGTAAAATAAGCTGATCGTTTGACTAATCGAGGTCGCAACCTCCTCGGAAATATAATACTGTTCTTCGGTTCCGCTTGCGATCGCTTTGACAAAAGCGACTAATTCATAACGTATGCCTTCGCCGTCAAGCTGGTAAAAATAACGTCGGTTGTTTTCCGCATTTTCATAGCGAATTTCAAAGTAGTCTGTTTTCCACCATGGCGCCGGCACGTAAAGGTAGCCCTGTGTCCCCGAGACAATCAATTCTCCCTCAGATTTGACGCCTCTTCCAACCTTTATTGACGCGATCGCGTCGTCGTACAGAAAATCGATTTTGGTGAAAGCGTCGTACCTTCTCGATTTTTCTAGCAACAGCGACGTTATGTCGGCGCGTTTGTACGCACATCCCAGGATGTGAAAGATTGGTAGCATAGCGGTAGGTCCCCACGCGCACAAGCTATTCCAGACGTCTTGAAATTCCTCTTTTGTCGGGTCGACTTCGCGGAGGCTTGTACAGGTTGCGTCAACCGATACCACGCGCCCAATCTTCCCACTTTTAAGCAAGAGTAGTAATCGATTGTAAGCGGTCGAGTACGCCGTTTTAATTGCAGGCATGAGTATGAGGTTGCGTTCGCGCGCCATTCGATAAAGTTCTCCGCACTCTTCACTGTCAAGTGTAATTGGCATTTCCACAAGCGCGTGTTTTCCGCGTTCGAGCGCTTTCTTGACGTGCTGATAATGTAGCTCCGGGCGCGAGATAATGTAGGCCGCGTCGCTAGCGTCGAGCAATTCGTCATAGGTCTCAAAAACCGTTGCTTCTGCGTGTAATTCGCGAACCTCCTGATCGGGTGTGCATATCCCGGCGACCTCAAGCCCGTTGACGTAGCGACATTCTGAACAGTATTTACTAAGTATTCGTCCTTCGCGCGCGCCGAAAAGCCCTAACTTAATCTGTCGATCGCTCGAACGCAACGCCGTGCTCGACACTCCCTCCGTTCTTTCAAGGTAGACGACGTTGCAGAATTCCTTGAGGTAGTCGAAGCGACCGATCCAATCTGATCCGACCGTGAAAATATCGACTCCATACCGACGTATGTCGTCTATCTTCTGACCTTCGTACTCTTCAATAATAATCTGATCAGCAAGACCGGTCGCGCGAACGCCGGCAACGCGTTCCGCAAGAGACTCCTTAATATTTATCTTGCCGCGCGCCTTGTCGAAATCGTCTGACGTTACCCCGACAATGAGGTAGTCCCCAAGCGCTTTCGCGCGTTCGAGCAAACGCACGTGACCGTAATGGAGCATATCGTACGTGCCGTATGTAATGACCTTCGTCATGTCTCTCCCTCACTGTGCTAAATGAGCGCGCGGCGTTGCATATCGCGAAACGCGTCGAGTAAAACGTCGTAGTCGTCCGTAGTAAGCGCGCCGATGTGCCCGACGCGGAAGACGAGGTCGCGCAACTCGCCGCCGTTGGGACACACCCAGATTTCGTATTCGTCTTTGAGCGTGGTAAAAATATCGTACGCCGACGCCGTTGTCGGATGGAGCGAGGTAACCGACGCGCAAGGCGAAGCGGTTGCTAATTCGAATGGCAAGTCGACCAGAGCGTTCCGGAAATACCGCGCTAGCGCGCCGATTCTACGACTCTCCTCTTGCGCGCCGCCCAACGCTTCGATTTCTTTGAGACGTTCGTGAATCTGGATGAGCGTCGCGACCGCAGGGGTAAATGGCGTCTGACCGCGCTCGCCGTTCTTGAGCGCGTCTTTGAGATCGAAGTACATACACTTTACCGATGTGGACGCGATTTTTTCCAACGCGCTCGGCGCGAGCGCTAAAATGGAAATTCCCGGCGGACATGCCAGCGCTTTTTGCGAGCCTGTGATCATAATTCCGGCGTCGAGTTCCGTCATATCGAATTCTTCGGCAAGAAAATAGCTTATGGCGTCAACAATCAGGAACGCGTTGTTACGTTTGCAGAATTGCGCCACTATATCCATATCGTATTTGACGCCAGTCGAGGTCTCGCAGGCATTAATGAGAAAGGTCGTATAATCGCCGCCTTCGTAGCGCGCTAAATCCTCTTCGCGAAGCGGTTGACCGCGCTCAAGTTTAATCTCGTCGTACGGTATGTCGTGACGTTGTAAGAGTTGAACGAAGCGCGTGCCAAAACTTCCGCCATTGACGACAAGCGCTTTATCCGCGCGCGTTAGCGCGTTCATAACCGCCGCTTCCATGGCCGCCGTGCCAGAACCAGTAAGAAAGATTGCGCGCGACCCTTCGGGCGCATTGGCGAAATCCAGAATCATGCGTTCGTTTTCGAGCATGAGGTTCGAGAATTCCGGCGTTCTGAAGTACGGCACGTTTTCCGCGCCGATTGCGCGCACACATTCGCTCGATTGCACGGGTCCTACAGTAAAGTTTAACATGAAATCCGCCTTTGGGTCTATAGTGTGTAATATGGAATATTGTATCGCAAAACGCGCGCGAATCGCTTGACGTCAATTTGCTCGAATCCGAGTTTTTCGTAGAGCTTGACTGCGGCGAGGTTATTAGGGCGCACGGCAAGATGGGCAAATTCGATTTCGTCTTGGCGCAATTCCTTCAGGACAAGCGTCATCATGTCGCGGCAGTATCCGCGTCCGCGATATTCCGGCGGCGTGTACATCATAGCCAAGTAGACGTCTATATTGCGTATTTTGAAGAATTTATCGACGGCGCCTCGACGTAAGGCGAACATAGACGAGACAGGCTCTTCTATTTCGTCGACGTAGAAGAGCCAGCCTTGCGTTCTCGACGGTTGATTGCGTATGAGCTCACGCTGACGTGCGTCGAAAGACGAATACGTACGCCGCGCATCAATGTTTTCGGTTGTAAGCGGCTCGATTCGGCATGGTTGCGCAACGCTGCGCGTAAAATGTGCGAGGTCTAACCTCATGATCGAGTAACGACAAGTGTGAAGGAGATTGCGCCCCTTAATCTTTATCTGCATACGTTTCACTCTTCCTATCTCGTGCTTTTGACGACCTGCTAAATATGCGTGATGTAACAATGGAGACAAACCGACCTGAGAGTCGCGTCATTTCCGAAACAAACGGTATGGGATCGCGCCAAAACCAGGTAGAATAAGAGTTCGCTCGTAGCATATCTCTTAACAAGGTTCGATAAGGTAAATTTCCTTCCTGCGCAAGGTGCAATTCTCCTCGTCCGGAAAAGACTAAGCCAGCGCGCGTGTTAATACGCGCGAATGTCTGACGCGTCGCGTTCGTGGCGTCCAGGTAATAGTCGTACGCCGGGTGAATTCCAGTGTAAAAAGAGATAAAATTGCGTCCGCTACTGCGCCAGTTAATTTCATTGAGGTAGAAGACGCGTTCTTTACTCTGGAAAAACTCGATATCGATCGGACCGACATATCCCACGTCGCGAGCGAATGACATGAGTTCGCGCGCGTAAGAAATGACGTCGTCTTCAAGGGACAGTTTGGCGAAAGAGCCTATTCCGAAATTCAATGGCCAACGTCGGAGGTTTTCGACTACCGCCATGTCGAACCCACCGGACGGCATAATGGCGCCCGAAATACAAAACTCGCGCCGCTCCGATAGGTAACGTTGCACCAGGATGCGCGGATAGTGGAGCGTCGTAAATTTGTCGATCGCAGCGCGATAACTTGCGAGATCGGCGCAAACCTCTATGTCAAGTTTCTCGCCCTCGACCGTCATGACAGGCTTGAGAATGTAGGGAGGCTCAAAATCTGGCGTCGTTCTAGCGCCTTGCGGCAACATGATCGAGATAGTTGGAGTCATCTTGACTCCATGATCCTGCGCGAGCTCGTATTGACGCAGTTTATTCATTGCTTTAACAATTTCGCCTTGTCGACCGTTGATCGACGGAAGAATAAAGCGTTCCTTAAGCAGATCGTAGTTTTGATCGATTAAGGCCGCTTGTCCGTCTAGACATGGTATGAGGACGGGCTTGTGATCTTCGTTAATAAAATTCTCTAGGAGCGGGTTAATCAGATCTTCTTCATCTTGAACGGCGAACACTTTTCGCCAATATCTTGATCGACTGACGTATTTTCGTCCTTTTTCTGTCAAGACGCCGTAGGGTCGCACTCCCATTCTTCCGAGGCTTCTTACAACGCCCAGAACGTTAAAGTGATTACAGCCTACGATAACGATTTTGTTAGGTGGATTCGTTTCGTTCATATGTGAACCTTCAAGCGCCGTCGTTTGAGCTCGATATTTCGGAACCGTAAAAAGATTAAAATCGCTTTTATTGCGCCCTGTTTCAAGCGATAACGTGTTTGTGTCTCAACCTGTAGGGTTAAGCGTTTATCGAACGAAATGTTTTATTGCGAATCAGCGTATTAAGAGCCGGTTTGCTAGTCTCTAGCGCTTTGACGACGTTGCTCTCGGAAAGTCTCGTTACTTTCTCACAGGAGCAAGCCAACCGCTTGGGTGAACGGCGCCGCGTTACAGCGCATCCAAATGCGTCCTTCTTTTGAAGACCTTTTCATTACGCTTGCCGTCGTTTCTGCCAGATTCGACCATAAAGTTAATCTTGTCGTCTCTAATTCAATTGAATTCACGCGCCATATTTATCCGCAGGTTCGTATGTCGAGCCTGTGTTAGACGCAATGCACGGGGGATTAGCGCGGTTCACGGTTAGACGTATTTTCCCATATCGATGATTTTGCCTCTTCCGTCTCCTAAATCGAGAATATATGGTTGGTGGTTGACTCGTTGATCTTCCGGCGGCAACTTCATGTAATCGCCATACCAGTCGGTCATCAGTTTATGAGCGTTTTTCGGAATCCAAGATTGCATGTCCTCGAATTGTACCTCGACGAGTGGAAAAAAGTCGTCTCGCTTGCAGGGCGACAAATAATTGATGTGATCGGCGTAGTAATCGACGATATATTCTCCAGGTTGCGAAAGGCACAGCTTTTCGATTTTCTTAGCTATTTTGAGTTCCGGCTTGGGTACGATATTTAGCAAATAGTAAATGAAAAACTTCATTGTGTTAAGAGTAATTGCCTTCAGCGAGTCGCCTCTTACCGGTTTGATCCTACATTTTGCCCAATAATAAAGTTTAAAGAGCGCGCGTATAAACGGCCAGGTTCGATACGCCGCCTTGGGCGACGCAACGTCGTCTAGTACGAATATGTCCAGCCATATTCCCATAGGAATCTTGTCGCGATTGTATTTTACACGATCATGCGCGTAGCGATATCTCGTTTCAAAGACGGTGTTGAGCTTATAGATCCTTGGGTAAGGATAGCGCAACCAGTGCGACTCGTCTTTGGGGTCGGCGAGAAGATATTCATTATTCCATTCCTCCGGAGGTACGGCGCGCAATTTTTCATAATCGACGCGCGTCATGCCGACGTCGATATCGTCGTCCCAGGGAATGAAGCCAGAATGACGAACGGCGCCCAACATCGTTCCCCAAAAGAGACAGTATTGGATATCGTACTTCCGGCATACTGAGTCGAACTTTTTAAGTATGTCAAGTTCGACTTTCTGCAGTTCTCTAAGAATACTTGGTTGAATGTTTTCCATAGTGCCTTTACCTTGGTTCAGACAGGCGATAACCTTACGTCTATTGGAACTACGCTTAATCTGGAATCGTGGATTTCGTATGACGAATCGTTTGAGGCGCGTTTTCCTCTTAATTTGCGCACAGGCGAGCGTCGCGAAATTGCGTTCTTTTCTAACGCGTAACCGCCCGACTTTCGGATTGCTCCCTTCAATAGCTACGCCTATGCTCGCACGTAACCCGGTTCGAGCAACGTTGTGTGCGCTAACTCGTCGGTTGCCCTCATAGACGTCGGCGATTGAACGCTCAAATCGTAGCGTGTTACGGAGTGAACTTAATCGATTTGAATTGCGGATTCTCCCGATACTGAAAACGTTGCGCGTCGAGTTGATACTCTTTACTAGCCGCCTGTTCTCCGACTAGCGAAAAGCCCAATCTTTCATACAAATCTTTCACGGGCGCGTTCTTGGCAGTCGGAATGAATCGCGCGCGTATAACTTTGTGTTCGCGATAGCAGTTGACAATTTCGTTGATTATAACGTTTTCGATCATCCTCCCCATAACTCGGCAACTCATGAGGAACGAGTCGACGCGCATAGCGCTGTCTTTTTCTTCGCGTAGAATGAGTACGGCGATCAACCCAGCGTCGCCGTACTTGTCGGCTGAGCGCACGGTGTAGATCGCGCAGTCTGGGCGGTTGGCGAGTTCGGCGAGCTCTGATTGCGAATATCGAATAGTCGTCAGATTGAACTGATTCGTCTTGCCGCACAATTGCGCGACGCGTTCGAGTTCGTCGTCGCGCATCCGATGGATTTCGACGGTAATCTGCAATTTTGCCAGGAAGTCTTCTAGCGACACGCTCGCTTCGCGCGCCTTTGTCCTTGCCGCTTCAGCTTGATACATTTGCGTCTTATTGCGGTCCTCTTCGAGCGCGCGCAACGGTCGGCAGTAATCGAACCATAGCGATTCGGCGAACGGCAGTAGTTCGGTGGAGTCGGGGAACGGCGGAACGTCGACGTCCGGTAGTTCGTTGGCGACGATTTCACGTTCTACCGGGTTGTCGTCGACGAAAATGAAACTTCCTTCCGTTAGTTTGAGCTCGCGCGCCATCTCCTGTAGATTGCGCGCTTTATTCTCCCAGTTGATCTTTTTCGCGACGAAGTTCTCTGGGCGCAGGGTCATAGCAGGGTGATTTTCCAGCGCGTTCATTGCGTCGTCTTCGTTATTTTTTGACACGACGGCGAGCAAAATACCGCGCTTCTGCATTTCTAACGCCTGGCGTTGGAAATCGTAGTAGCGCTGACCTTCTTGATGTTCTGCGAGCTGAATTCCTTCGAGTCCGTCTTCCCCGACGACGCCGCCCCAGAGCGTGTTGTCGAGATCGAGCGCGATAATCTTTTTGCGTTGCGCGAACGCGGCGTCGAGCGCGCGCGTCAGTTCCCTTGCGACGACGGCGAGTCCGTCGCGCGAGTAGGGCGAGCCGCTTAGGTACCACATTTTATTGGAGTAGAAGCGTTCGCGACCAAGGTCGGCGATCGCGTCGGCGAGATCGAGCGCGTAGACGCGCCCGGTCGTTTCCGCAAGCTCTTGTACGAACTGATACCACGCGTTTTCTAGTTCCGTACGCCTCGAACGTTCTGCGAGCGTCCTAATGCGATTGACGCGAAAATCGACGGTCGTAATAAAGACGGGTATTTCGCTCGTGTTCTCGATCAGCGCGCGGGTCGCGGTCTTCCATGCGTCGACGCGTTCGAGCGCCTCGCCGTATGATTTCCACGCGCGCGCTTCCGTGCCGTCGAGCATTATTACGATTGCGTCGAGCTTCTCGGCGTATAACGGCGCGGTATGATTGAGCGCTTCCATAGCCCAAGCGTTGTAACCTTCCGGAATATAACATTCATACCGCTTGCGCAACTTTGCGACGACAAGATCGACGGTTACGTTGGAGAGCAACGCGATTCTCTTAGTAGAACTCATCATTTTACGTTGGTTGTGCGAATTAAAGATTGCTAATCCGTTATTGAACGAGTTTCCAGAGGTCGTCCAATGTGCGTACGGCGTTGACTTTTTCCACTGGAATGGACACGTTGTATTGCGCTTCGAGTTCCATAATGAGCGTGAGCATCATAATGGAATCCCACTTTGCGTAGCTCTTGTATTGAGTCGCGAGCGACAGTTCGTTAGCGTCGACTTCCATAACGTCGGCGACAAAAGCGAGGAATTGGTCTTCCATGAGGTAATGATCTCCTCTGTACCGTGCAACCTAACCTAAAATTTAACGATCTTTGCTGGAACGCCGAGCAACTTGACGCCAGCGCGCGCGCGCGTCATAACGCACGAGCCCGCGCAAATCCAAACGTCGTCCCCGAGCTGCGTTCCCGGCGTAATTTGAGACGACGACCCCATAAAGACGCGCGCGCCTAACACACACGCGCCCGTTATGTCGCAGTGTCCGCTAATCGTGCAAAATTCGCCCAACTGGCAGTCGTGGGTTACGCTAGAGTACATATTAATTATGCATCCGCGCCCTATCTTTGCATTGGGCGACACGAGCGCAAAGGGGTACAATATGACTCCCTCGCCGAGTTCGCACGAGTCGGATACGACCGCCGTCGGATGCGCGAGCGTTGTAAAGCGCGCGCCGCGCGCTTGAAGCGTGTTAAAGACGCGTTCGCGCGTCGCGCTCGTTCCCAGACAGCATAAGAATTCGTCGTCGTCTTGGGGCGAGTAGTCGGCGATCGTCCCAATTATCTTGGCGTCGCACGCTTTGCCGTCGAGCGCGTTGGGATTGTCGTCGAGGAACCCTTTAATCTTCCAGCGCGGAGACGCGCGATTGACGTCCTTTGCCCACTGCAGAACTTCGCGTCCGCAACCTCCTGCGCCGATCAGTATTAGATTTTTCATGCTTGCGCTCCGTTGTCGACGTTGTGCTCGCTCCCCATAAACTCCTCCATAGTCGCGGATTTTGCCGAATGAATTCCCTCGCGCTTGACTACGGTTGCGACCGTCTGCAAAATAATCTTCCAGTCGCCGAAAAAGGAAACGTTATCGACGTATTGCACGTCCCACTCGAACTTCTCTTCCCAACTCAGCGCGTTGCGACCGTGAACTTGCGCGAGCCCGGTGAAGCCGGGTCGCACTTCGTGCCGCCGCGCCTGACGCGCGTTGTAGCGCGGAAGGTAGCGCACGAGTAGCGGACGCGGTCCGACGACGCTCATGTCGCCCTTGAGGATGTTAATGAGTTCCGGCAGTTCGTCGAGCGAGGTCGCGCGCAATTTCGCGCCGAAGCTGGTGAGGCGCTCCTCGTCCGGAAGCGGTTCGCCGCTCGCGTCGTACGCGTCGAGCATTGTGCGGAACTTGTAAAGCTTGAAGATCTTGCCGTCTTTACCCGGACGATCCTGCGTGAAGAGAACCGGCGTTCCCAACTTAACGCGCACGAGCGCGGCGACGACGAGCAAGACCGGACTCAAAACGACGAGCGCAGCGAGCGCGCATAGGAAGTCTTGAGGACGTTTAACGAATCGTTCGTAGAACCCGAGGCGTCTTGTCATGCCGCGCCCCCCTGCGTCGAGAAACAGCGGCGCACGATTTCCGCTATCTGATCGATCTCGGCGAGCGTCGTCTTATTATCGCTCGGTAGGCACAGACCGCGCGCGAAAATATCGGCGCCGACGTCGAGGGACGACTCGGCGCGCGAGACGTACGCGTTCGTTAGACCGCGACCCTGACCCGCGCGCGTTATGAAAGCATGGGACGCGTAGATCGGCTGCATATGCATCGGCTTCCAGATCGGACGCCCCTCCGCGTTGAACGCCGCGAGCGCCTCCAGAATCTCCGACGGCGACGATTTACCGCGTTCCGCATGGAAGAGATAATCCTTCTCCCCTCGAACGTGCGGCGCAAGCGCGTCCCGATCAATGAGGAGACACGACAGCCAGTAGTTCGGCTCGCTTACGCTTGCAAAGGGATTGAGCGTTACCGGTAGATCGGCGAACGCGGCGCGATAGCGCTCGTAGATCGCCTTCTTCTGCGCGACGTGCTCCTCCAAATACGGGAGTTGACCCCTAATCACGCCCGCGATCACATTGCTCATTCTGTAATTGTATCCAAGCTCTTCATGCTGGTACCACGGCGCCGCTTCGCGCGACTGGGTCGACCATTTCCTAACTTTATCCGCCACGTCAAGCTCGTCGGTAAGTAGGAACCCGCCGGAACTGCCCGTTACGATCTTATTGCCGTTCATTGAAATTACGGACACGTCGCCAAACGCGCCGGTCTGAACGCCCTTATAGCTTGCGCCGAATGATTCTGCCGCGTCTTCCACAAGCATCGCGTTGTGGCGTCGACAGACGTCGCGCAATTCGTCGAGCTTTGCGGGCGCGCCGTAGAGGTGCGCGAGCACGACGAGTTTGACGTCGGGATAGAGCTGAAACGCCTTGTCGAGCGCTTCGGGATCCATATTCCACGTGTCGTATTCCGTATCAATGAAGACCGGCTCGCCGTTTTCGTAGGCGACGGGATTGACGGTCGCGTCGACGGTCATATCGCTACAGAAGACCTTTTGCCCTGCGAGCGTTCCTTGCCCTACGCGCGGTCGTCCGTAGAGGCGTTCGCCGCATATCTTGACCGCCAGATGAAGCGCGGCTGTGCCCGAGGCGAGCGCGACGGCGTATTTGCGCCCGACTTTCTGCGCGACGAGCCGTTCCGCTTCGTTGATATTAGCGCCTACGGTCGACATCCAGTTCGTCGTGAACGCTTCCGTCATGAATTTGAGCTCGTCGCCGTGCATCGTCGGCGACGAGAGCCATATTTTAGACGGAAAGGGACGTAGCCCTTGGAAACGCGGATCGGACTGGTAATTGTTGACCATGACGTTAATTCTATCGCGGCTGAGGACGTGCGGATTTCATGACGCGCCGCGCGCCGTCGCGCGACGCAGTCCCTATATTTTATTGCTTTTCGCCGTCGACGTCAATAGAGTAGCGCGCCGTCGCGTCAATAGTCCTGGCGTCGCATTGTCATGCGCGCGACGTTACGCGAAGCGTACAAAAAATCTCGCCGGTATGCTGAAACAAAAAAAGTACATACCGGCGAGCCAGAGAATACAACTATCAAACAACATTTGACATGAGAGAAAATAGAGAGAAACAGGGACGCCAGACAAACGGGGACGTCCCAGTGGGCAATGTTGGATTCGAACCAGCGACCTTCTGGGTGTAAACCAGACGCTCTAACCAAACTGAGCTAATTGCCCTCGATCGTCGCGCGCGGGAACTTGCGTTCCCAACGCCCAAGTCCCCTGTATTATAGCGCCTATCGTCCTTGCGTCAAGCGCAATTATTGGTATAATACCGGAAATGTTGTCGACTACCTAGCATAGGAGCGAGCCTTATGCCGACTTTATTCCTAACGACGTTACGCTTACCGTCTGAACTTCGCGAGCTCACGACCACGCTTGTCGTATGCGTCGTCGTCGCGTTCGCCGCGTGGCAATTTCGTGTGCAACTCGATAAATTGCGGCACGGCGACTTCTATTGGCGAGGACTTACCGCTCACGGCAAGCGGTTCTATCGTCGTCAGGCGCTGCGGCGATTACAGATCGCGTGCCTCGCTGGCGTCGTGGGCGCGCTCATGCTGCTAGGGCTCTTTACGTCGGCGCACGATCACCCGAAGTTGGTCTCTTGCGCTTGGACGTTGGCTATTCTGCTGTGTCTGTGGATAGGCGCGCTCGCGTTAGTCGACGCGCTCGCCGTCTGGTTTTCATTCGAGGAAGAGCGTCAGCGTCGCGACGCAGAGAAACTTGCGCTCGAGTTTAAAATGAAGAAATTTCAGGAGGAGAGTCTCCGCGAATGCGAGGCAGAGCGCGACGCGGAGGAACGCGACGCGGAGCGATAACGCGCGCTTGCGAGCTAGAATAGTTGTTTCATCGAGAAGGTAGGGATATGTCGTCGATACCGTTAGGGTTCATGTTTCGTTTGCGTTTTTCATGCCGTCGCGCGCCCAGTTCGCTTGATCCGCGCGCGCTCGCGCCCGAAGCGTTGGACGCGTCTTATAGCGCGCCGTTCTGGAGTCAGATCGAGCTAGCGGAGGATTCGCCGTTGGCGGCGCGCGCGCGTAATCGCGCGAAGGGACGCGAACGCACAAACGCGTCTTTATTCGATTTTCGACTCGCGTGGCTACCGACCGGTCTCGCGTTTACAACGGTCGTCGCCGGTAAAAGCGAGCAGTCGATCTTTTTGCCGACGCGTCTGGAGCACGCGGACTCGATTCGCCTGTGCCTCGATACGCGGGACGTTAAAGAATCGCATCGCGCGTCGCGGTTCTGCCACCGGTTTGTCTTCTATCCCACAGTCGCGGCGTCGCCTACGGAGTCGCGACCCATTGCGCAGTGGGCGCCGATCAATCGCGCGAAGGCGTCGCCGTCTCCCGTCGACGTGTCCCAGTTCGCGCTCGCGTCGGAACGTCGCGCGGACGGCTATGCGTTTTCCGCGTTCCTACCGAGCGGCGCTCTTACCGGCTACGACGCTGAAGAATTCAATCGCATCGGTCTTCACTACATCGTTTTCGACAGCGAACACGGCGCGTTTGCGTTACAGCATTACGCGCCGTTGCCAGCCGAGGAAGACCCTAGTTTGTGGCCGTCGTTCGAGTTGACGTAAACTCGACGCGTTACGCGCGCGCTTCTTCCTGCTCCGCGAGCTTACGTTTCGCAACGAGATTGACGTCGGTGAGAAGATCGACGCGATCAAACTGCTCAGCGACGGCGGGAGAGTGCGTCACGAGAATGAGCGCGACGTTCTCGTCTCGGCACGTATTGCGCAGCATATCGACGACGATCTGCTGATTGCCGACGTCGACGTTCGCGGTCGGCTCGTCTGCGAGCACGAGTTTCGGTTGGTTCGCTAGCGCGCGCGCGACGGAAACGCGCTGCTGCTCGCCGACGCTCATCTGCGACGGCTTGTGATGCAATCTTGCGCCTAGTCCGACGCGTTCGAGCAGGTCGATCGCGCGCTTTTTATCGCGACCTCTGCCGGCGAACGACATACCCAGCTGCACATTTTCGAGCGCGGTAAAGCCCGGTAGGAGATTAAAGGTCTGGAAGACGTATCCGATGCGGCGCGCGCGGAACTGATCGCGTTCCGATTCCGTTAGTAGCGGCGTGTTCCAGCCGTCGATGAGCACCTGTCCGGACGTCGGACGCAGAATACCGGCAATGATATGCAATAGCGTCGTTTTACCGCATCCGCTCGGACCAATTACGACGACCTGTTCGCCAGCGTCGACGCTCCACTTTGGCACGTCTAGAATCGGCAGCTCGGCGCCGCTCGGCTCTTTGTACGATTTCTTTAAATTGCGTAATTCCAGCATATGAACTCCTCATTTCACGCATTAGCGCACACTGCGCGCCAACGATAGACCTTTGACGCAACCGGGATTCCATTTTATCCCATTTTAACGTTTTTTTCAAGTGGATTTGGTAATTTGTTTCTTTTTGGACAAGTTTTTCTCAATCGCGGACGATAAGTTTCTATGACCGGAATATAATGCGTATAATTCCTAGATTGACGTTGGAGCGCGCTTTTTCGTTAAAATCGCGCCTATATGGAAACTTTGCACGGACGTTCCCGTCTAATTCAGCGCGTTATTTTGTGGGTTGGGCTTAGGAACATTGAGCTTGCCGTTGTTGTGTTATAAGAAGGATAAAGTAACTTTAACGATTGCGGCGGCTGGAAAATATGGTATAATCGGGTCGACGCCTTGCGCGTCAAGCGAAGTGGATAATGGTAACGTTGGCGTCGGCTTCCGGGTCGCGCTTGATCGCAGTGAAAAAGGAATGTGTGAGATGACTATTTTTGCGTCTATTCGTCGCGTCTTGTCGAATTCGAAACGCCGTAACGTCGCTCGAGACGCGAAGCGACTGCGGCTGCTTCAGGAAGCGAATCGTCGACGAATCTTCGAGGCGCTCGAGACGCGCGAGATGCTCGACGGAACCGGTTTCAACGTTTTGCCCGAGGTGATAACGATCGCAAATCCCGACTCGTATCATTACGCGATCGTTGGAACCAATTGCGATTTGCTCGACACGAGCGCGGTCGCCGGGTTGGACGCGACCCTGTTGTCAGACACGCAGGTCGCGTTCACGGTTGTTAAGAAGTCTGCTACTGACGGCGCGGTTACGACGCTCGGCGAGGTCGTTTTGCAACTCTTCAGCGACGAGAACGAGGCGCAGAATTCATCGAATCATTTCCTGGACGTCGTTGATTCCGGTTACTATGAGGGTAAGTCGATTCACCGTATTATGGCGGGCTTCATGTTCCAGGGCGGCTCGCTGGACGGGGCAGGGCACGGCGGTTCAGGGAATAATATTCCCGACGAACACTCGCCGCTGCTGTCGTTCAGTCGCGCGGGCACGGTCGCGTATGCTAATAGCGGATCCGGGACGAGCGACGCGCAGTTCTTTGTAACGTTTGGCGCGCCGACGTATCTTAATAACGGTTACAATATCTTTGGTTACGTCGTTGACGGTTACGACGTCGTTGCGGCGTTGCAAGAGGCAGAGGTCGTCAATAACGGGGCAGGCGAACAGTCGAAGCCTGTCGATTCTTACACGACGACGAATTTCCACGTCTTGGAAGCGGACGAGCAGACGCACAGCATTTTGCGCCTCACCGCCTCTGACAGCGCGAACGGCAAAACGGCGCTCTCTTATACGACGGCGGAATCGGAGACGCCTACCGCGACGACGGTCTACGTCGGACAGACCGGGTTGACTGAATATATCAAAGACGCGTTGAATTCTCCCTTCAGTGAAACCGTAACGATGGAAGACGGCAGCGAAGTAGAAGTGACGTACAACTCGTTCGAGTGCGTTGCGGGCGAGCAGATGTACGGCGTTCTTCCGACGACGTTCGGGGACAAGGCTGTTCGCTATACGATCACAGCGAACGAGGACGCCGAAGGGATAACGATCACGCCCGCGAATACGGCGTCGAACCTTTTCCGCATCGACACGACGGCGACGTCTCCGCAGAAGGTAACGCTTACGATCACGGCGACGTGCACCTATACCTCCGGCTATAACGGTACGTCTGCGACCGGGTTGACGCCGATCGCAGCGACGCTCACGACGGAGGTAACGCGCGACGTTCTCGTGCATCCCGCGACTCCAACGGCGACATTTGTCGCGGACGAGGCGTTTAAAGTCGACGACGCGTGGATTATTCATTCCGATTTTATTAATCCCGAAATTAATCTCCAAATCACGACGGGCGCTTCTGAAGGTATCGATCTTAATCAGCGTCCGTACCTTATCGCGCTCGACGGTCAAACGGTAAATTACACGGTCGTTCCTCAGTCTGGCAGCGCGGAGGACACGGCGCAAACGCGTTCGGTTACGCTCAATCTCGACGAACCGCTCACGAACGGCGCGCACTATTTAACGGTTCAGCGTCGTATGCCGACGGAGGACGGAACCGACCTACTGAGCGGCGCGACTCGACTAGATTTCACCGTCGAATTGAACGACGTCGATTTTACGAACGACTTTAGCGCGCTCACCTCGCTCAAGGAAGGCGTCGCAGGCAGTCTGCAATTAACGACGAATCGCGTCGATTCCGAGGGCGCCGCGCGCTCCGACGTTAAGTTTGAACTTGTCGCGAACGACGCGAATCCGAGTTTCATTAGCGTGAGCGAGACCGGGACGCTGACCTGGACCGCGCCGACCGCGTCGCAAGTCGGACGCTTTACGATTCAACTCAAAGCGACGGACGGCGGCGGGTCGACGACGACCGAAGACGTCAATGTGTACGTCGACGGCAAGCCGGTTCTCCAGAGTCTGACGCTCGACGAAGTGAGCGGCAGTACCGACGAAGTCTACTCGGCGACAATTAAAGCGACCGATCCGAACAACTCCGCCGATCGTATTGTATACGAACTCGTCTCCGGGCCCGAAGGTATGTCGATCACTGCGGCCGGCGCGATTACCTGGAATCTGCCAGAAGCGTACCCCGACGGCTTCGACGCCGATACGACCTCGCGCCCCTTCACTTTTACCGTCAAAGCGACGAAGCAGACGGTCGTCGACCCCGAGGCGGAGGAATTGGAGTACGTCGACGGTCTTTCCGCCGAGCGCGCGTATACCGTTGAGATTCTTAATAAGAAATCGGACGATACCGAACTTGTTACGCCGACCGTTGCCGAGGTTCCGGCGCAGACGGTGAAGACGGGTCAGACCCTTGAGACGCCGGCGATCTCGGCGACGTTGCCGTCCGAGGGCGCTGAAGGATATGCGGTCGAATACAAACTCAACGGCGTAGAAGGAACCGATTACCCGACTGGTATGACGATCGACGCGGCGACCGGTAAATTAACCTGGGCTGTCCCTAGCGCGTACCTCACGGACGGCGGCGCGGCGAATCTCGCGGTTAAAGTCGACGCGCGCGCTTATACTCAGACCGAGGGCGTGAAGTCGTATAGCGGTTCCGCAACGACGAACGTTACGATTACCGTTGAACAAGGCGAAGAGACGCCGACCCCGACGCCTTCCGAAATCGATTCGTGGGACAAATGGGTCGACGCGTGGGTTACGGCGACGCGCGGCGCGGACGCGCTGAAACAAGCGTCGCTCGTGGAGTATATTACGACAAAGGCGACGACCTGGCCGGAACTGATCGCGGCGCGCACGGCGATCGAGCAGGCGCGCAACGACGCGCACGCGCAGAATCTCGCCGAATACATGACCGAATACGTTAAAATGATCGACGAGCGAGATCAGAAATTGCGCGCGTCGAAGTCGAAGGACGAATTTGACGCAACGGCGCAAGAGTACGACGCCAAACTTGCCGCCGACCCGACGTACGACGATACGTTGTCCGCGGAAGACAAGCTCGTGAGCGACGCGTACGCGACCGTGCTTGCCGCGCTAGGGGACGCGCAAAAGTCGCTCGATAGCAGCGCGGTACCGTCGAACGCCGACGAGCAACTGAAAAAGGCGGCGGATAAGATCGACGCTTCTCCCGCTAAGACCGAGAAGAGCAACTCGAACTTCCGCGTGATTAGCAAGACGACGGGAGCGCAAGTTGAAACCACGTTGAGCGATATTCTCAAAGTGTGGCGAAACGGTTATTCGCGCTATTCGGTTTATCAGGAAATCTACGCCGATATCGATTTCAATAAATCAATCTCCGACGATAGCGGCTCCGGTAGCGGGTCCGGTTCCTCGACCGACAGCGGTTCCGGCTCCGGTAGCGGGTCCGGTTCCTCGACCGACAGCGGTTCCGGCTCCGGTAGCGGGTCTGGCTCCTCGACCGACAGCGGCTCTGGTTCCGGTAGCGGGTCCGGTTCCTCGACCGACAGCGGCTCCGGCTCCGGTAGCGGGTCCGGTTCCTCGACCGACAGCGGCACCGGCTCCGGTAGCGGGTCCGGTTCCTCGACCGACAGCGGCTCCGGCTCCGGTAGCGGGTCCGGTTCCTCGACCGACAGCGGCTCTGGTTCCGGTAGCGGGTCCGGTTCCTCGACCGACAGCGGCTCCTCTTCTGAGAACACAGACTCCGGTTCGACGTCGAACGCGCTCCTTGATCTTGCGTTCGCCGAGGAATACGGCGTCGACGAGTACGCGCATAAGGCGCGACTGAGCGCCTACATTCCAGCGGCGCAAGATAATGATCGAGAGGACGAAGAAATCTTCTTTGGCTTCTAGTCGTCAAAGAACCTGAACAGGACAAGAAACGATTAACCGCCGATTCGCTCGTATGGGCGAGTCGGCGGCGCCTTTTTGTTTTAGGTCGAACAAGAACACAAACGACCGGCGCAACAGAAATTCAAAATGAATCGTGTCGTGCCGGTCGAAATGCGCGTTCTTGACGAAAGAAGACTACTTTTTCTTCTCGTTATGAAGCGTGTGCTTGCGGAGCTTAGGGCAATACTTCATTAGCTTGAGCTTTTCGCCGCCCGGCTTACGACGGACGATGTAGTTGTATTCGCCGGTTTCCTCGCACACGAGGTAAACGGTTTCCGCCTTCTTCTTGCTTTTACCTGCCATGGTTATTTCCTCAATGTAATATCGTTCAGGACGTCGCGCGGCGACGTCGTTATATGCAACTAAACGATCGCGCAAATTCGCCAACGCGCTTATCTCACCATTGTAGCGCTCTTTCCCGCTCTTGCAATACGCGTTTGTTATTTTTTTCCCGATTTCGCGCATAAAGAGAATTTTGTTAAACTAGGGAAGATTTCTTTCACGTTGACGTCAAATCTTGTGGAATATGATTGCACGATCATACGGTCCTCCCGTATAGAGCGCCTATTTTTACTTTGTGAACCAACTCGTCGCGCAATCGAGCTGTTTTTAACGCTTTTTTTTCATTTGAGACGGGTTTTGTCGAATAAAATCGTTCCTTTTTTGGCGCTTTAGCGTTACAATAGAGACGTGCGTCGACGCTAACGCGTATGGACGCGAATAAGGTATGCGCGGAGGACGCGGTTGGCAAGGAACGACGACCAACGCGGGAAAATAACGGTGCGGTATGGCAAACGAAAACTCTCAGAATCATGGCGAAGCGTGGAAAGGCGGCGAAAAACCCGGCGCCGGGAACGCTCCGAACAATTATGGCGACGTCGTGCAATCGATTCTAGGCGACTTGGCTAACGACTCTGCGAATTTGCGCGCCACAATTGCACAACGCGCGCCCTACGCAACGCCGCAACAGGTCGAGCAGATAGCCGCCGCCGTTCAAGCGCGATTAGGTTCCGCTGCTTTAACTCCGGCTGCGGATCAAGTCGTCAACGACGTGCTCGCCGCTCTTGCCGCTGCGGGCGCGTTTGCGCAAGCGCATTCCGGATATTCCGGCTATCCCCAGCAACCCACGTATCCGAGCGGGCAGCAGTATCCGTCTAGCCCGGCGCCTTATCCTTACGGCGCCCAACCCTATCCCGGCGGCGCGCAACCGCCTTATCCTTACCAACCGCAGACGTATTATCCGAACGCGCCCAATCAACCGTACTATCCCCAGCCGTCCTCCTTTAATTACGTTCCACAAGCGCCTCAACAAAGTTGGTCTGCCCCGAACAGCGGCGCCAATCCCGCGTTTCCCTACGCGCAGCCCCCTCAGACGCCGCCGTCGGGAGCGACGAATTATTACGCGCCCCAGGGCTATCCTGCGACGCCGAGCGGCTACCCGCAACAGCCGGTCGCGCAACCTCCGCAACCGGCTCAATCTCATCCGACCCCGCCGACGCCCGAGCCGCCAGTTGCGCCGCAAGTAAGCGAGCGCCCTGACCGCGCGGATCCGGCGAGCAGTATCCCGAGCAAGACGCCGGTCGTCGAGCTTCCGCCGGAACCGCCTACGTCGACTCAAGATTATCCAAGTCCGCCTCAGTCCTCCGAGCGCGCGCAGTCGCAGCCTTCGCGCGCGACGCACGCCAAGCGCGAAAAGCCAACGCAACCGATCGTGCCAAGTCAACCGTCGACGAGTTCAACTGCGTCGACGCGCCCCGCTAGTTCGCGAGACGACGCGCGTAAGAGTACGAAGAGCGAAAAACGCGAGGAGAAGCGCCCGCGCGCTGCGGACGAGACGAAAAACAAGGGCAAGAAAGAGCCGAAAGAAACGACGACGCCGCACGCGAAGCCAAGCCGCGAATCGCGCGCTCAACTAACGACGTTGGCGGCAAGCACGCCCGCGCCCGTCGCTGATCTTGCGACCTTAGCGACAGCAGCGCAAACGAATAATTCTAATAAGCCCGCGAGCCTGGCGACGCTCAGCGCGAACGCGAATACGGCGACGCTCAATCTCAATACGCTAGCGACGTCGAACGCGCGCGTCGTGTCGACGGACGCGTTTCTGCAATTACTCGGGCGGCATGCGCCGAAACAGCAGAGCGGCGCGGCGACGCTCGATCTCCTTAATAACGAATCGTCGCTTGAGAAAGCGCGAGAAGACGCGCCGATGTGGCTCATGTCCCTCGCCCTTCATATTGCGATCGCGTTATTGCTCGCGTTGCTCGTATGGAAGACGCCTGTCAAGAATGCGTTTGAGGTCGTTTCCGAACCGGGTTTCCGCGACGAGGTTGTGCTCGACGAGGTCTTCGATCCAGACGCGAGTTTCGAAATGAACGAAGAGGTCGAGATTGACACAACGAACGCGCCCGAGGTCGATACAAACGTGCAAGCGGACGTGCCGGACGTTTCCGCGTTCGCCGAAGACGTCGCGGCGCCCCTCTCGATAACGGAGACAGCTGTCGGACTGGAGGCGCCGCTCGGCGAGGTCGATAATCTCCTCGGTTCGCTTATGGGGGACGATCTTTCCGGTCGCGGCGACAATAAGGCGGCGGCGCTGGCGACCGGGGGCGGTAGCGAGGGTAGCGAGAAGTCGGTCGCGCTCGCGCTCGCGTGGCTTGCAGAGCATCAGAACCCCGACGGGTCGTGGTCTTACGATCTTCGCGCGTGTCCGAAGTGTCGCGGCGCGTGCGGCAATTCCGGTACGAACGGTTCGAAGATAGCGGCGACGGCGATGGGAATCTTGCCGTTTTTAGCGGCGGGGCATACTCCGACCCAAGGTAAATACAAGCGAGTCGTTGCCGACGGTTTGAATTTTCTACTTGATCAGGGGAAAGAAGAGGAGAACGGTCTGTCTTATCGAGACGGTCCCGGCAATATGTACGCGCACGGTCTGGCGACGATAACGTTGTGCGAAACGTACGCTATGCTTTCTGATCGCGAGAAACAACGTTATCGCCGACTCGGATACATGGCGCAGAGCGCGGTGAATTATATCGAATGGGCGCAAGCGGACGACGGCGGGTGGCGTTACACACCGAAACAGGCGGGCGACACTTCGGTCTTCGGCTGGCAGATGATGGCGCTGAAGAGCGCGTCCCTTGGCGGGCTAGAAGTCGACGATTACGTGATTCGCGGGGCGCGCAACTTCTTGCGAGACGTCGTTTCCTTTGACGACGAGTCGCGATACTACTATTGTAATCGAGCAAGCGAATCCCATGCGACGACGGCGATCGGTCTATTGTGCCGCCTCTATCTCGATTGGCGTACGAACAATCCGAAGCTGTTGCGCGGCTCCGCGATTATATCGGGGATAGGACCTGAGTTTGGCAATCCATACTACAATTACTATGCGGCTCAGCTCATGCACAACGTGGGGGGCGCAATGTGGCAGAAGTGGAATCAGCAGACGCGCGACGCGTTGTGCGCCGCTCAGATTATGGACGGACACGAGCGCGGCAGTTGGTTCCCACAGGACGCCGACGGACACTGCGTTATGGGCGGTCGTCTCTATGCGACGTCGTTGAACTGCATGGTTCTCGAGGTCTATTACCGTCATATGCCGCTCTATCAGCGTATGGAAGAGACGACGCGTTTTCCGATCGAAGTTCTTGGCGGCGAACCTTCCGACGCGTCCAACGACGCCGCGACTGACGACGTGGCGGAAGATCTGGGCGAGTTAGACGAAACGCAGCAGGAAGCGCCCAAAGAAGCGAGCGCCGAGGCAGAAGACGAAAAGAGCCAAGAAGCCGATAAGCCCGAGAACGCAGACGCGCCGCGCGAAGAATGAATTAAGCGCGCCGTGAGCGGCGTTTTCTGTTGAGTTGCGGCGACGAATCTTCCGATATAGAGAAGGAAGGTTGGAATTGTAACTCGAGGTTTAGCGGGAGAGATCGAAATGAAGGAATGCTTGGAATGTCATGCGAAGAACGCGGAGCGCGCGCGGTTTTGTCTGCAGTGCGGCGCGCCGTTTGCGAACGCGTCCGCGTTGTCGTCGCCCGCTCGCGAGCTCACGCTTACACGCGCTAACGAGCGCGTCGACGACGACCGACTTCGCGACGCGACGAGCGAGTTTGCCTCGACGATCGGTTCGAGTCTACTTGCGATTACCGTCGCGACTGGTCGTCTCCTAGCGCGCCTGGCGCGTCCTTTGGTGAATTTTCTGTTGGGACTAGCGCGCGATATGATCCTGCGCGCGTTGGCGCCGTCTTCTACGTGGGATCGCGCGCGCACGCCTAATTTCATCTATTGGGGAGCGCTAGAGGTTTTGCTCTGGAGGTTGCCGACCGGTATTATTGGCTTGGTATACGCCGTTTTATCTTACGACGCGCGTCGCACAGGGGACGTCGAGGTCGCGTTGCGACGCGCGGAGTGCGCGCGCGCGTGGCTGCTCGTCGATTTAGCGCTTGGCGTCGCCGTGTTGGTTGCCAAGAGCCTACTGATTCGGTAAAACGCGACGACTATTCCTTCGGCGACTTTTTCTTGCCGTCCTTTTTACCGCTCTTTTTACCGCCGCTCGGTTTCTCGTGTTTCGGAGGTTGTGAAACGAGTTCGCTTATATTAAAACTTTGACGTCCGCCGTCGTCGAATTCAACGACGACGCGTTGCGCGAGCAACTCCTGCGCTATAACGCGCCCGCGACCGTTCGGCGTCGTTACAACGCGACCGATCGAAGGCGTCGTCTCTTGCAACTCGTGATAGTAGTCGTATTCGAACCGTAGACAGCACTTGAGACGCCCGCAACGACCCGAAACTTTTGTTGGATCGAGCGTCGCTTTCTGTAATTTCGCCATTTTCATCGAGACGGGCGGCATGACGGCGAGAAAAGAGTTGCAACATACTTCGCGTCCGCAGTCGCCGGCGTCGGCTAGTAATTTGGTTTCGTCGCGCACGCCGATCTGTCGCATTTCCACGCGCGTTTGAAACTCGGCTGCGAGCGCGCGCACGAGTTCGCGAAAGTCGACGCGTCCGTCGGCGACGTAATAAACGACGACGCGTTCGCCGCCCAAAATTCTCTCGACGCGCACGAGCTGCATATCGAGCTTCATACGCGCAATGATCTTCTGGCATCGCGCGAAATCGGGACGCTCCTGCTTGCGATTGCGGTCGACGACGTCGAAATCTTTCGGCGTCGCCGGTCGAACGAAGGAGAGACGCTCTTTGGCAAGATTGGGAATCTCGTGCAATTCAGATTCTTCAGCAGCGCGCAAGATAGTCGCGAGCTCTTGCCCGCGCGGACTCTTAACGACGACGCGCGCGCCGTGAAAGAAATGAATCGGCTCAGTCTCGCGCGCCTCCGCAACGCCGAGCGCGCGCATCGCGCCGTATCGTACGATATAGTATTTCATAGAGCTTACGGACGCCTTGTATTCTAAGTAAACTACGGACGCCGCGCGCGCGAGCGCGGCGCGGCGTCGACTGGTTAAAGCGCGTAACGCGAGCGCGACATTATAGCGCGTCGAGTTCGTCGATCGGATCGTAACCGTTGTGGTAAACCGGCTTGACGAGATCCGCGACGCCAGGCGTCTTGAGATCCGCGAGATTCGTTACCTTGAGATTCTTGGCGTCCCATTCGACCTTTTCGCCTTGACCGTTTGCCGCCGTCCAGATCGAGAGATTGCCAAGTAGGATCGTTTCCGTGAGCGGTCCGGCGTGATTCGGGAAGTTCGACCAGCAAATTTCGGGTTTGCCTTCCCAGATCGCGGTGAACCATTCGAACTTGTGGCGATCGTCGCCGCCGCGTTTTTGTTCGTCGATCGGCGCGATAACGAATTCCGTCTGATCTTCCGGCAGACGCGGTATCGTCGCGCCTCCTTCAGCGTGGAACGTTCCGCCTAATCCGGCGCCCTTTTCGCCGATGACGAAACATCCGCCGCCGCCGTCGATGTGATCGAACTTGTACTTCGCCGTGAGTTCCGTCGGCGGAACTTGCGAAGCGTCGTACCATACGAACTTAATGGGACCGCGCCATTCGTTGGCGGGGAACTCAAAGGTCGTCGTCGAGCTTGCCGGGAAGGAATCGAAATCGTGCCCCGAACTGGTCGCCACGACGCTCGTCGGGTTCCGCAGATCGACCCCTTTGAAGATCATATTGACGTTGTGGCACGCCATATCGCCGAGCGCGCCGGTTCCGAAGTCCCACCATCCTCGCCATGCGAAACTGTGGTACACGCCGGGCCAGAATTCGCGTTTCGGCGCGACCCCTAGCCACGCGTCCCAGTCGACGCGCTTGAGCGCGTCGGCGATTTGCTTTTTCTTCTCGTTAATGAGGTCGTTGCGCACGTCTTCGTCGTCTTCGTCCTTTTCCGTCTGCGCAATGAACTTTTCGAGCGTCATAGTTCGATCTTTACCCTGCGGCCAGATCGGACGATTCGTCCACACGTGGACTTCAGAGACGTTACCGATTACGCCCGCGCGATATTGCGCGGCGTCTTTTCGCAACCCGTCTTCCACGCTACCCTGGTTCCCCATTTGCGTGCATACGCCGTATTTTTTCGCGAGCTCGCCTAGCAATCTCGCTTCGTAGATCGTGCGCGTGAGCGGCTTCTGCGTATAGACGTGTTTGCCCGATTTAATCGCTTTCGCGGTAATTATCGAGTGCATGTGATCCGGCGTGCTGATCGTAGCGGCGTCGAATTTATCGCCCATCTGATCGAAGAGTTCACGGTAGTCGACGAAAGTCTTCGCGTCCGGGAATTCCTTGTGCTTGCTTTCAAGCGTATTGCGATCGACGTCGCAGAGCGCGACGACCTTGCCGTAATGACCGGCTTGCGAAATATCGCCGCCGCCTTTACCGCCGACCCCGATTCCGGCGACCGCTACGTCCTGCAACGCCGACGCGCGCGCCTGCTTGTGAAAATTACCGGTCGAGACGAGAAAACCCGCGCCCGCAACGGCGGACGTCTTAATGAAATCGCGACGTGTAGCTTTCATTAAGGTACTCCTATTTTAGTAAGGTTGAATGATTCCGACGCGATCACGTGCGATCGCGTTTACTATATTGTCCGCTTTTGGCGGTAAAAAATCAAGTCCGAGCATTGCGTTCCGACGATTTTTTTGGGCGTTAGTCGCGCGCATAACGAAAAAAAAACGACGCCGCGAAAAAACGCGACGCCGCAGGAGAGTTTCGCGAGCTGAACGCTCGGTGAAAACATAAATGTTCGTTTCGGATATGTTGGAAGTTAAATATATCGTAAGAAACGCCGCCTGCGTTTCAACGTGTGAGCTTAATCTTTCTCAAATAAGGTTTCAACTAGACGACCCGACGGTCGAACGAAAGACCGTCTCCGCTGAAATCCCAACCTTTCGCTTGGGTTTAAGGGTTAAGGTAATCAGTGTGAAGCGAGGTGTGTTCCATAGGCGCTCCTTTGACCATAGTCGCAAGAGTATCGGACGAACCTGCCCTGAAGGGTTAAGCGACGGGATTTACTCTTTCTTTTTGCCGTTGCCGCGTGAATCGCTTCCATCTCTTACAAGCGCGCTAAAGCAAGGCTTCTCTTGGGCTAAGAGAACTTAATTTCTTCATGTTCGCTTAACGACTCTTTAGAGGCGTTCGCCGCTCGGTAGTTCCCAAAAATCAATTTCTTTTTGTTCGTCGCGGTTAAAACCCCGCGCGACGTCGTTTCGCGTCGCGCGAGGCGGCTTCTAATCGCCAGACGGCTTAGATCAGATGATAAAAGGCTTGGGATACGGCTTCATAGGACCGCCATGGATTCCGCCGGGGTACGGCTTCATGGGACCGCCATGGATTCCGCCGGGATACGGCTTCATGGGACCGCTATGGATTCCGCCGGGGTACGGCTTCATGGGATCGCCATGGGGTCCGCCGGGATACGGCTTCATGGGACCGCTATGGATTCCGCCGGGGTACGGCTTCATGGGACCGCTATGGATTCCACCGGGGTACGGCTTTATGGGACCGCCATGGGGTCCACCGGGGTACGGCTTCATGGGATCGCCATGGGGTCCGCCGGGGTACGGCTTCATGGGACCGTTATGGAAGCCGCCGGGATGATTATTTCCAACACTGATACCAATGGAGGTCTTGTTTGTATTAAGGTTGAAAGAGAACCCGTCGGCCTTTGCCGTACTTGCGTATCCAGCGGCAAGGAACAGAAGGGCGATCGTTGCGGCGATTATGCGACGGTATCGACCGCGAGCGTTAGCGATAGCGTTTGTTTTCATAGCGAAACCCTTTCAAGTTATAGCGACGTGTTGCGCCGTTTGGGTGAAAGATTAAGAATTCTTCCCGTTTGGGTGGGAAAGAGTGAGTTGAGGTAGAGCTCGTCAAAGATCTTTTATGAGTTCGACGGAGACTCTGACTTTCGCCGTAGCGGTGATCGTTGTATCCGTCCTACACTACTGATTATGCGTAAATAGATTGCCGCCAACAGAAAATTTCATTTGACGAACGATTTTTACTCAAGTTTCATAATAGCCGGATTTATCTTCGGTTTTCTGTTCATATCGCTCGACGTAGAGGCTGGCGTCGCTCACCGTTCAACCGACGAGGACGATGAAGAAGATTCATTTTCCTCCTTAGCGCATACTCGAAAGTTCGCGGTATACGGACTCCAATTGAACGTACGGCGGCGACCTGCGAGTGAAGAAAGCGGCGTTCGTGCAGCGCGGAGCAAGGATAGACTGATTATAGCGTACGCCGACTAAACGTTGAAATGCAAGTAAGACAGTTCACAGTTGGACGTCGTTTTCTACGAACGTAGGCGCGAGGTCAAGAAACAGAAAACGCGCTCGGCGTGAGCTGAGCGCGTTGACTTTGTGATAAACTTATGAAGCGATCCTAGAAGCGCGGACCGCCTGGACGCGGACCGCCGGGACCCATCGGACCGCCGGGACCCATCGGACCGCCAGGTCCCATCGGACCTCCAGGTCGCGGACCCGGCATGGGGGTCAGACCTCCGTATCGCTGGTCGCCGGGATATAGTCGCGGCGAGTAAGCCGGTCTTCGGCTGTAAGGATCGAACGTTGGATAATGACGCGGCGGCGGCGGGAGCGGCGCGACTCGCACGTGAGGCGGCGGTCCGACTGGCGTATAGTGCGGCGGCGCGACGTCGTAGACGACCGGACCCGGCGCCGGGGTTGGGCGAGTTGAGATTCCTAGCGAGAATCCTTTGGTTGACAGGAAGAATCCGTCGGCCTTTGCCTGTTCCGGTTGCGCGCTGAGGATCGTCAGCACGAGCATCCCGCAGAGTAGCGGCGCGCAAAGAGCGATTTTGTGTTTCATAGCTGAACTCCTTCTCTGGTTATGCGATTGTACGGCGTTCGTAACCGAGCGCGCGTTATTGTTGAAGATTAAGTTTTACCGAGCGAGAACCGCGCGTCTGCGCCGTCCTTTCCGCTTCTGTTTCTAAGTATGCAAAACAACCGCCTTTCTCGACATTAAAACAGAAAAATTTCTATTTCGTCTTTCTTGCCCTCAGTATGTTCGAGCGCCGTTGTTAAATTACCTGCTTTTGCGCTTAGCGTCTTCCTCCAGAAACCATTCTCTGACCGTTTCTGGCGCAATTTCTACCGTGGAGACGATCTCGTCAAACGGCATATTTTTCCTTTTCAGACGAAGCGCGACTGAGCGAGCTTTTTGTTTCTCGCCGACACCTATCCCTCTTTTCTCGCCGATTTCGATCCCTCTTTTCTCGCCGATTTCGATCCCTCTTTTCTCGCCGATATCGATCCCTCGTTCCTCGCCGTTTGCTTCCAGATTTCTTACTAGAATGGAAAATTCATCGTACATAGAGCATTCTCCTTCATCATGTGTTTTGTACGGCAT
>ONJR01000056.1 GCA_900318195.1 uncultured Planctomycetota bacterium | reverse complement strand
AGAATCTCGTCCGCGTCGAGCTCTGCGTCGGGCGTCATCCAGCATATCGGATTCGCACGTTCAACCATGATAAGTTGCGCCGCCGTATCGCGTCCCTCTCGTGCAAAAAGCGCGTCAAGAGTTTTGCCAACGCCGGAACGGTCAAATAACCCGTCTTGCGCGACGAGTACGGAATACCTGGTTTCGCCAGGCGCCATGTCATGCGACGAACTGCATTTAAAGACCTCGGGCATTTGGCTATAAAACGCGCGATTATGCTCGGAATCCCAGGGCTCGTCGAGTCGAATTTGCTCGTAGAGCGCTTTTGCGTCGTCCCCGAGATACGGCAGAATGAGAACGCGCCAGCTATGGAGCGGACGCCCCGATTCGTCGACGGTAAACGCGGGCGGTAGCGTTCCATTAGCGGCGACGTAGGCTCTAATCGCCTGCGATACCGTCGCCATCTTGAACAAGCAATCTACGCGCGAAAAGGCTTTTTCAGCGGCGTTAAAAGCGGGAAAGAGGAGACCGAGGAACTCGAGAGCCAGCGTTTCTGAACAGTGGCAACTATACCATTTATGCTCTTTTAGAAGCGCTTCCAATTTATCGGAGCGTTCTTCTCCGGGCAGATCGAGAAGTTCCAGATAGCGTTCGCGGAAAATGTGGCAAATTTTCGGCTCGTTAATCGGCGCCGCTTTACCGATAAAACTGCCCAACCACGAGCGGCGATTATCGCCTCCAATATCGTCGTAAACGCCTAACTGGTCGAGATCGTCAATTCCGAGCGCACGCAACATATACAGTTTCCCGTTACCGACAGCGTGCGTTACGTCCATTACGGAAGCGCTTGCCAACATAAATTCCATGCGTTGCGTCGCCGCATTGCGCGCGGCGAGTCCTTCCGCGCTGTAACTAGCGCGCCACAGAGCCGCAATGCGCTCCGTTTCCGCCGCGCTAGGAAGCGCGTCCGGATTCGCGTAAAAGGGGGTCGAAGCCGCTATTCCCAAACACGCGCAGCCGACGAGACGTTCGACAAGCAGCGACGATTCGTCGTCGTACAAATGGCGCGCAAACGACACGATCGTTTCAACGTCGTCGATCGCGCCGGAAATATCGCCGGAACCAATCCGAAGGTGCGCGCGCATTTGGAAAAGGCGCGCGAGCTCGCGCATATGCTGTACGTCGGGCAATAGCATGCCGAGCATAGTCGCGTCGTCGTCTGGCGACGGAATGAGCCTTTGACCGTGAAATTTCGGTTTGCGCGCCGCCTCCGCGACGACCGTCATCATATCTTCGTTCTCGTCGAACCACTGCGCCGCCATCGGGCAATCCTTCGCCGTCCAGGGCGCCTTGCGTAGACGATCATAAGCGTCGTTTGCCGCAGTGAACGTGATTTTGCCAAAATGCGATTCCGCGTTTTCCCAATATTCGTACAAACCAAAATCAGAGTCGTCGGGGTCAAGTTCCGGCGCGGTCTCGGCGCCGGTCAGCCCGTTCTTAACAAGGTAGGGTATCAATTTTAGGCGATCGTAAAAGAGCGGCTTCTCTTTTGGATCGAGTCCTAACTTTTCGCAGAGCGGCGCCCACGAGTTTTCGTAGGCGTATTTAGAAGCTTCCGTCGAGCCGTAGTCCTCCCATTTCGTGCGATCAACGCTATACTGCTGTTCGATCGAACCAGGTCCGCACGCCTTGAAGATCTCGACCCAACCGTTCTCCTCGACCGGTAAGACGTCCTTCTCGAGGAGCGCGCTATAGTACGCGCGATAATCTGGCGCTTCGCCCTTACGGTAGTCGACTTCGTCGTAAACGTCGTTGATAGCGACGTACTTCAAACTGCGATCGTTCACAAGGAACAAAACGAGCCATAGAACGACGACGACGCCGACGAAACTGAAAAAATACTTAACGAGCTTCGTCAAACAACCTGACTTCTTTTCGGCATGCGGAGCGTCCGCCTTGGATTGCAATTCATCTCGTTCCATTGAAACTTCCTCCATTGTTGAGGTCAACTAATGTTATGCTACAAACGTTGTAACGATTACTCTTGACTCGGCGCCGCAACTTCTTCGGCGCTATTATCGTCCTCTTTTTCAGGTTCCGGTATCCCGCAAAGCATATGGAGCGTCTCCGCCTCGTTCGTCAAATTCATTGCGCTCAAATAGCGCGCGCCGCTCGAGAAGGTCACCGTATTGCAACCGCCGGAATGCGTTTGGACGCCGAGCGCGTCGCCAAGCGCACCGACATTCGAGCCCTCGACGACAGACCCGTCGCTCGGCGCAAAATGACTGTGAGCGAGCGCGGCGTCAAGGTCGATTTCCGCGTCGGGTTGCATCCAGCAGAAGGGCGCCGGACTTTCAACGAGCATCGCCTGATAGCGGAAATCGCGATCGTCTCGTTCCATGAACGCTTTGGGGTCTTTCCCGACGCCGGAACGATCAAAGATCCCGTCTTGAGACAGGAGTAGCGAGAAGAGGGTTTCCCCGGGCTTAGCGGTCTTAGCGCTCGCGCAACGGTATACTTCGGGCATTTGCGCGAAAAACGCGCTGTTATGTTCGGAGTTCCACGGCTCGTCGAGTCGTATCTGGTCGTAGAGCGCTTTCGCGTCGTCTCCGAGGTACGGCAGAATGAGAACGCGCCAGCTGTGTAGAGGGCGCCCCGATTCGTCGACGGTAAACGCCGGCGGAAAGACGCCGTTCGCGTCGTAGTAGGTCCAAATCGCTTGCGCTACGTCCGCTTGCTTTGCTGAACAGTCAGAGCGTGCAAACGCGCTATGAACGGCGTTGAACGCTGGGTTGAGGAGATAGAGCGCCGCCGTCGCGAAGCCTTTCGAGGAGACCCTAGCGAAGATCGACATATTTTGGAGTTCGGCGAACTTCGCGTCCACTTCTTCAGGCGTAGCTTTCATAATTTCAAGGTAAGTTGATCGAAAGTAGTTGAACGCTTTCGGCTTATTAATCGGAAGCGCGCGCAATAGTAAGCTCGAAATTGGATACTTGGCGTCGTCAGATTCGCTTGTAACTTCCTTCAATTTTTTAACTTCGCCGCGATCGGCAAGTTCAAGACAATCGAGAAACGCGGCGCACTCGAAAAGGAACTCGTTACGAGTCCACGCTTCGGTACGCTTCGCGAGCGTATCGGCGCCGTAATCAGCGCGCCATAACGCAACGACGCGCGCGCGCTCCTCCGCAGTAGGCGCGCGCACAGGCGAGCCGTCAATTCCAACGCTACGCGCGACGTCCAGACACGCGAGACCAACGAGTCGTTCAACCAAAAATGCGGACTCCGAGTCAAGCAGACTGCGCGCAAGTAGCGCGATCGTTTCAACGTCGTCGATTGCGCCCGATATATCGCCGGTTCCGAGTCGTAGATTAGCGCGCAACTCAAATTCACGCGCAAGTTCGCGGATATATTGCGCGTCCGGGAGTAGAGTAACAACGATTGATCCTTCCTCTAAACTCGGTAAGAAACGCCATGCCCGGAATTTCGGTTGACGCGCCGCGCGAGCGATAAGCTCGTACCGATCTTCATTTTCCGCGATCCATTGCGCGACGATCGGCGACTCGTCTGGCGTCCACGGCTTGGTCAACCGGAGTGAAAATTCGTTATTAGCCTCCTCGCGCGTTATTTTACCGCAGTTATCTTGACCATGTTCCCAGTACGAGTAAGGTCCGTACGGATTGTCAGGACGTTTTTTGACCTCTTCGGGATCGAGCGCCACCTCGGGCTCTTGACCGGTTACGCCATGCTTAACGAGGTATTGAACGATCTCTAAGCGATCGTAAAAAGTCGGTTTCGCGTCAGGATCGAGTCCAAATTTCTCGCACATTGGCTTATGCCAGCGTTCGTAGACTTCAGCCGCGCCAGTTTCTCGATTCGTAGAATAATCCTCCCACTTCGTCCGTTCCACCGTCGCCATTTGCTCGATCGATTTCGGTCCTAACGCGCGATAGACGTCGACCCACCCGTTCTCGCTTGCCGGTAAACATTCGCGCTCTTGGAGCGAATCAAAGAGCGCGCGATAATCGGGCGCTTCGCCCTGGCTGAAGTCGACTTCGTCGTAGACGTCCGTTACAGGAACGCGTTTAACGTCGCGGTCGACGATTAAATACCAAACGAGCCATAATCCAACCGCTCCGCCGATAAACCAGAGGGAGCATTTCAAGAGCTTCGTTAGCCAGCCCGACTTCTTCTCGGGTTCGATAACAACTTGACGTTCTTCTTGTTCCATTTTCCTATTCCTATTTCTGTTGAATTGTAACGCGACTATTCGGCTTCGGTAGAATCTACGTCAGGCGCTTCGTCTGAACTCGAACTCTCGTCTTCCTCAGTCTTCGGAACGGGAACGCCGAGCAGTCGATAGTTGAGTTCTACGTCGTCGCACGACTCGGCGAGTAGT
>ONJR01000071.1 GCA_900318195.1 uncultured Planctomycetota bacterium | reverse complement strand
CGACGCCGTCCGAACCGTTCTCGGCGAGCTCGCGCGAGCTCTCTCTCGCGCGCGCCCCGATTTGTTTGCGCGTCGCGCGCGCGCCGACCTCGACGCGACCTCGACCGGGGGTCGCGCGCTTCTTGTACCGCTACTTGCGTCCCGCGTTTGAACGCGCAGCCTCCGGGACCGGCGTCCTTCGCCGCGCCTCTGAGCCCGCGCGACGCGCCGTTCGTCGTCCCACGCGACCGCGTTCCGCGCGCGGCGCCGGCGACGCGTAAAGGACGCCGCGCGCAACGTCGCGAACAACGGCGCGAGCGCAGTCGCGTCGGTAAATTCGTCGAGCGCGTCCGAGCGGTAGTTCGGCGCGCTAGCGGGTCGGCGCGCGCGTTCTTTAAATCGCGCGTCGCGGAGTTCGAACCGCGTGCGCAGTCGTCGTTCTCGCGCGATCGACCGGCGCGAAATAAATCGGCGATTACGCGCGAGCGCGAGCCGAGCGCGCAACCGTTTAGACTTCTTCTCTAACCTCATGCCGTTCCTTTCCTAACATAGCCGCGTTCGCGGCGCGTAGCGCGCGCTGCAGAAAGGGCGCGAACGCGCGGCGCGTCTGGTCGTCCTCGAGCGCCGCTTGCGCCTCGGGGGACGGCGCGACGTACGCGCGCGCGCGAATCGCGTCCCAATCTCCGAGCGAGCGCGCGACCGCGTCGAGATCGAGTCCGCGCGCGCGCGCAAGTAGTCCTAGCAGATAGTAAATTGCGGCGAGCGCGACGTCGAGGCGCTCGGGCGCAAAGAATCCGTCCGCTTCGGCGGCGGCGTACGCGGACTCTTCAATGAGTTCGCGCCGGCTAGGCGGCGCGTGCGGCGCGAGCGCGTACCGACGTCGGAACTCGCGCATTAGCGCGCGGTACCCGAACCGGCCGTCTTCGGCGATTTTTTTTTCACGCTCGCCCAGATTTCGGACTCTTGATCGAGCGAACGTTGCGTGAGTTCGAAAATATCGCTGAAGAGCGCCTCGCTCAGCGCGCCGTAGCGTTCGATCATTTTCGCCGCGTTTTCATCCCCGATCGGTCGCGGATCCGCGCCGGTGAGCAGCCCGCGCGCGAGCGCGTAACGTATCCGATCATATTGCGTCTCGAGATCGTTAAATTTGAGTCGTTCGGCGCCGTTTAACCGGCGTATACGAAACTCTTCGTCGCCGCGACGCGTGATTGTCGTGTCGTCGCAATAGGGCGCGTTCATGAACTCGTTGAGATCAAACATATTCTCACTTCCTTTCGTTGACGGTCTTACGAGCGCGCCGCCGTCGTTACGGTCGGCATATTGGCGGCGGTTCCGCCTTCTGGCAGAATCCGAATCGTCGTTTCCGAGCCGGAATCGTTATCGCCGCCGCTAGGCGAAATATCGATGATTTGACAGTTCGGCACGGTTATCGTATAGATCTGCTGTTCATGCGGATCGTCGTAAACGTACGCGACGGTAAAGACGTCGCCGGACTTCTGATGCTCCAGTAAATCTTCGTAGGTCAATTGGAGCGGCGTGCGCGTGACGAGCGCGATCGTTTCGAGCTGTTCCGGTTTACCAGCGTACGCGAACCCGCTAGGCTCGTCGGGATTATCCGTTACGTCGGTCCAGACCGGCGCTTTGGAGAACGCGGGGACCGTTTTCGACTTACAGTTAAAGAGATAGAAATCGCCGACGGTCGCGCTCGCACCGCTCGTCGTACTCTTGGTCGTGAGCGTCATTTTAACGCGCAGGAGCGAATTCTTACGCACGACGCCAGATTCTTGCCATTTATTATTACCCGCCATAATAGAGTTCCTCCTCAAGTTCGAGATCAATTAAAAGAGTCGCGCGATAGCGTCCGTTGGCGACCGCGCAGGGCTCGCGACGCGCGCCATGCGAGTACACGCGAGCCGGAAAACCGGGCGCGACCAACGCGCGACTAGCGACCGGCGCCAAGAGTTCGACGAGCGCGCGACACGCCTCGTCGACCGCGCCCAGACCGACGTCGGCGCGCGCCGAGACGACTATTACGCCGACGCACGTCGTTATCGCCGTCGTTTCCGTCGCATAGCGCGTGCGCTGCTCGCGCGCGTCGACCGCAAATAGCAGCGGCGCGTCCCCGACGTCACGAACCTCGTTAGGACGCAGCAGAACGTACTCCGCGCCGCCTTGCGAAATTGATATTGCGCGGTCAAGAAAATCCAAAATAGTCGACGCTAGCATGAGTTTCATCCTTTAGACGCGCGCGCAATCGAGCAGATAGCATGCGACGCCGCCCGCGACGCGCGCCACGACAACGCCGACGACGCTAAATTCGACCCCGTGAAGAACGACGCGATCGCGGTCTGGGATCGGCGCGCGGTCGAGCGCGTTACCGGCGACAACAGCGCGCGCGCGTGCGCAAAGCGGCGCGGCGCCGACTGCGCCGGCGGCGGTAGCAACGCGTCGATCTTCGGGGTACGTCGCGACGAGCAGTTCAATTTCCTGGTATCGACGCGGTTCGTTCGTTTGCGAGTCGAGCGCAAGTTTAAAGACGCCGGTCTCGCCGAACGCGCGCAGCAGTAAATTCACGAGTCCAGCCGAGCCGGTAAAGATAGAGGTTAAATCCGACATATTCTCATTCCTTTCCATAACGCGTCGACGCGACGCGCACGCGCACATCATAGCGCGCGTAACGGAGAATATGCGTTTTGAAGAGAAAAATTACAGAAAAGGAAGCAAAAGAAAAACGATGTGAACAGTTGAGCGACGAATACGCATTGATATAGGAACCCGCGTACCCCTTCCGCGCCGCAAGCGCTCCATTGCCGCCCCGCTGCTTTGTGCTCGCTTTTCTACAGAAGCTCTCGAACGTATAAATGAATTGCCAACTAGCCCAACCAATCCGCGTCGGGTTAATAATCCGCATTCCTTTTCCGCGCCGCAGGCGCTCCATTGGAGCCCCGCCACTTTGTGGCGGGGGAAGCGTTGCGCCACTGCGCCGCGTTGAGATACGAATATTCGTTCCTTTTCCGCGCCGCAGGCGCTCCATTGGAACCCCGCCACTTTATGGCGGGGGAAACGTTGCGACACTGCGCCGCGTCGATATAGGAACCCAGGTTTCCCTTCCGCGCGGTCTTAACGCGTTGCGAATCGAATCAAATAATCTCCTCGAGCTCGACATAGGGCAACCCATGCGCGAGCGCGACGTTGCGGCAGGTCAGTTTCCCGTCATAGGTATTAACTCCCGCGCGAATCGCAGGGTTATTACGACAGGCGTTTTCGAGCCCTTCGGCGGCGATTTGCAGGCCGTAGCGCAGCGTCGCGTTGGTAAGCGCAATAGTGCTGGTACGGGGCACGGCGCCGGGCATATTGCCGACGCAATAGTGCACGACGCCTTCTTCGATAAAGACGGGATCGTCGTGAGTTGTAACGCGACTACTTTCGCCGCAACCGCCCTGATCGATAGCGACGTCGACGAAGACGGCGCCGTTTTTCATTTCGGGCAGGTATTTTCGTTTGAACAATTTCGGGGTCGAGCCGCCGGGTATGAGTACGGACCCGATCACGAGATCGGCGTCGCGCAGCGAGCGTTCGACATTGCCGTCGTTCGAGACGAGGGTTTGAATATGAGCGCCGAACATATTGTCGAGATCTTCGAGTCGTTTCAAGTTGACGTCGAGAATAGTAACGTTAGCGCCCATTCCGACGGCGATTTTACACGCGTTCATTCCGACGGTTCCGCCGCCGAGAATCACGACGTTCGCTTTGGGCGTACCGGGCACGCCTGCGAGCAGAATCCCCTCGCCTCCGAACCGTTTCTCGAGGTATTTCGCGCCCTCTTGAATTGAGAGTCGACCGGCGATCTGAGACATAGGAGCGAGGCACGGCAGCGAGCGATCGGCTTCCTGAATCGTCTCATACGCGACCGCTTTCACCTTACCGTTGAGCAGCGCGTCCGTCTGCTGACGATCGGCGGCGAGGTGGAGGTACGTATAGAGCACGAGACCGGGGCGAAAGAAACCGTATTCTTCTTCGAGCGGCTCTTTAATTTTGATCATCATATCGACGAGATTCCAGACGTCCGCCGCGTTATCGATGAGCGAGACGCCAGCTTCGACGTATTCCGCGTCCGTGAACCCGGAACCGTCCCCGGCGCCTTTTTCGAAGTACACGTGATGACCCGCCGCGACGTACGCGCGAACGTTGTCCGGCGTTAATCCGACTCGATATTCGTTATTTTTAATCTCCCTTACGCATCCGATTTTCATCGTTTCGACCTTTCTGGCTTATACACGGAGGATTGAGGAATCGCGTCGCAACGCAACTTAGGTCGCGCGCGGAAAACTTGCCAACATTGTAATCTTAATTTCGGCAAGAGTCCACGATCTTGTCGACTAAATCGCGAAAAAAACGCGCGACCAATCAGGTTGAGAAAAGCGCGGCTTGGCACAGACGCCGACGAGCGAACGACTACTTATTGCTATCCGCGCCGAATTGTGGTATAATATAGAGCGCGGGGAGTTGCGCGCTACCGCGAAAGGAGTAAAGAAGAATGACGATTCATGATCGCATAGAGAAGTTAAGCGGTTCGCGAGTCTTCCTACACGATGCGTTTTTCGCGGAGGCGCTCAAATACGAGGGCGTTCTCGCGGAAGTAATCGAGACGATTACAGGGCGCAAGCTGGAGGTCGCTAAGATACAAATTCAGGAGACGGTCGACAATCGTCCGTATCATTCGGTACGACTTGATTCGACCTGTTACGAGAAGAACGGCGCCATATGGAACGTCGAGATCGAGAATTGGAGCAGCGAGGAGCTCATGCGGCGTATGCGGTTCTACGGGGACGTGCTAACGGCGCGCAACTTCCAGCCGAAGCGATCTTACAAAGAAGTTCCGAACGTCTGCGTCATCTTTATCGCTTCGTTCGACTATTTCGGGCTAGGGCGAGCGCTCTACGTTCCGACGCGTTGTCTATGCCCTCTTTCGGAAGAAGAGCGAGTGGAAAATGAACGCATAGCGGATTTCATCGCGACGAAACTGGACAATGGGCGATACGAATATATCGTGAACGCGTCCGCGCACGACAACTCCATGATAACGAAACTCGTCGAGGAGCTCGTCTCGCAAGAGATCGTGTACGAGGGGCTTTTCCCAAACGTGATTAAAATGAAGGACGCGTTGCTAAGAACGCCGGAAGGAGAAGAGAAAATGATTCTTTGCATGAACGCATACGAACAGAAATTGTCGGACGACGGCTACGCTCGAGGGCACAAAGACGGACGTGAAGAAGGACGTGAAGAAGGGCGTAAAGAAGGACGTAAAGAAGGACGTGAAGAAGGACGTAAAGAAGGACGTGAAGAAGGCGCCAGACTTGTGGAAATGAAAATGTCGGCGTTAAAAGCCCAACTTCTCAGCGAGG
>ONJR01000031.1 GCA_900318195.1 uncultured Planctomycetota bacterium | reverse complement strand
GGCGCGGTCGTAACGTTTTCGAGCGCAACGTTGGCGTCGTTCCCTAGCGTAAAGAGGTCGGGACCGGAGAAGAAGTCGAAGTTTTCCGGCTGACCGTCGACGAGTTCCTTTTGGATTTCCGCGAAGGTCGACGGATTGAAGGCGTCCTGTCCCGAGGACTCGTCGATGGCGGAGGAGTCGAAAATTCCGGCGCCGAAGGGTCGACGTTTGCGTTCCTTTTCTTTGAGATCGCGTCGTCTTTCGGCGAGCGCCGCTTGCGCTTCCGCAGTCGCGGGTATTCCGTACCTTTCAGGGTTAGGGGCTAATCTTACGAAGCCTCCGCGCCATAGTGTGAGCAGCATTTGATCGAGCGAGCGCTGCATTGCTTCGAGTCGTTTGGCGCCCATGAGTCTTCGCGCGACGAGCGTTCTTATCGGACGCACGTCGGAGTTGTGCTCGATCATGTGCGCGAGGAGTCGCCAGGGCAGTAGTCCGCGACTCGTTAGGTTAGCGGCTTTCGCGGTCTGCAGTAGCTCAAACTGTTTTTCCGTCCAATATTGTTCGTTCGGATTTCGGGTCGGAATCTTCTTCTTGAGCTTTTTCTTCTGTTCGCGCAGTTTGGGGTCTTTGACGTTTTCGGGAATGGCGTCGTACTCTTTCCGCGCGCGCGCGATTTTAACGTCGTCCCTTGGCGGCAGCGCGAAGACGAAACCCTGCGAGTCGAATTGCGGACGTCCCGCGCGACCGAAGATTTGCCGCGCCGTGTTCGGATCGACGAGTTTCTTATCGCCCGCCGGTCCCTTGAGTAGAGTCGGCAGCACGACGGAGCGCGCCGGTAGATTGACGCCGGCGGCGAGCGTTTCCGTACAGACGCAGAAGGAGAGCAACTTCTTCTGAAAGAGATCCTCGACGATTCTGCGATATCTCGGCAGTACGCCCGCGTGGTGCACGCCGATCCCGCGCAGAAAGAGCTGACGCAATTTCGGACCGGCGCCGTTCCGGAGATCGTACTGATCGAGCTCCTCCGCAATGAGCTTCTGCCGTTCGCCGTCGACGACGTTTTTACCCTTAATGACCTCCGCGTCGTCCCAGCATTCGTCGCGATTGAACCTGAAGACAAGCGCCGGAATCGCGCGCTCGTCCTCCGTGCCTTTGCACATATTGACGAGATGCTCTTCCAAATACGCGTCCTCGACCCACTGGTAGACGAGCGGAACCTTGCGCTCGTCGGACTGCACGATCGAAAGCGAACGATTCGCCGTTGTGCGCAACCAGGACGCGAACTCGACCGCGTTGCCGACTGTCGCCGAAATGAGCAGCGTGCGAACGTGCGGCGGCAACAGACCGAGCGTGAATTCCCAAACGACCCCGCGCTCGGGATCGGAAAACTGGTGGAATTCGTCCATCACGACGACGGCGACGTCGTCGAACGAGAAATGAGCGTCGATTTCTTCGTCTTCCTCTTCTTCAAAGTCTGACTCGTCGATCGGTATTTCCGGCAGTTTGGGCGCGCTATTGAGCGCCTCTTCCCTTGGCGTCGCCGGCTCGTCTGGACCGACGGCGACGGACCGTTTCGCGTTCAGGGACGCGGCGGTTATTTTCGGCTTATCGTTCTGTTCTGAATCTTGCGCGCGCGCGACGCTTGGCTCCTGAGATTCGTTCTGGCGCGCGAACGAGTCGAACGCGTTCGACGAGAGTAGTCGATTGAATAGAATTTCCGCGACGACGACGAGAACCTTGGCGTCGACGTTCTCGCGACGGTTGCCGGTTATGAGTCCGACGTCGGAACGGTCGAAGCCCCAGCGTTCCGCCGAATCCTGAAGTTCGCGATATTTCTGCTCCGTGAGCGCGATGAGAGGCGTGGTGTAGTACGCGCGCTTGCCGGTGCGCAACGCTTCGTAGAGTCCCGCCTCGGCGATGAGCGTCTTGCCCATGCCGGTCGGCGCGCAGACCAGGGTTCCCTGCCGCGATTCAAACCAGTCGAGTATCGCCTGCTCCTGGAACGGGTACGGCTCGTACTGCAAGGTTTCGAGGTACTCTAGCGCGATTTGCTCGCGCGAGATTGCGTTTTCTGCGGGATTCGATTCCTCGCGGCGTTCCAGTTCGGCTTTTTGTTCGACGCTCATTTTAACCATTTCCTTTCGCGCGTAGCGCTTGCTCGACACATTGGCGTGACCCAATTCTAAATATAACTTTCATAGCGTTAGAGTCAAGAGGTCGTTTGCATGGAACGGTTGCGACGCGTCTTTCTATGTGGCGCCGAAATTGCATACTCGAACGGTAGGCGTCGGGCTTTTCGGAACGACAGATCGACGTATAATATATCGTATCGCGCGCGGCGCGACGATAGTAACAAAGGTTGGTTAGCCGGTGAAAGGAGCGAAATCAGTGATTACGTTGACGAAGAGAGCGGCGCAGGAAGTTAAATCGATCATGTCGAGTCAGAATCTCGACCCCGGGACGTTTGTCCGCACGATTATAGTCGGCGGCGGCTGCAGCGGCATGCAGTACACGCTAGGCTTCGACACGGAGTTCGATCCGGCGGTCGACGCGCGCTCTGAAACGGACGGCGTCGCCGTCGTCACGGAAAAGAAGTTTGCGCTCTTTCTGGACGGCGCCTCGATCGACTTTTTGGACACGGAGAGCGCGAAGGGCTTTTCGATCGATAATCCGAAGTTTCCCGCCGGCGCAGGTTGCGCGGGCTGCGGACACTAACGCGTCGCGGCGCCATGTCGACGCGCGCGCCTCACGGCGCGAACTTGGCGCGATAACGTAGCGAGCGCGAGTTTGCTAACGGACGAATAGAGGTATAAGGTTCGCGAGTCGAACCGACGATGAAGTTATGGCTGACGATTTTTACAAACGATTAGGCGTTTCCAAGACGGCGTCTCAGGACGAGATACAAAAAGCGTACCTGAAGATGGCGCGCAAATATCATCCGGACATGAATCCTGACAATCCGGAAGAAGCCAAAAGGAAGTTTCAGGAGTTGCAAGAGGCGTTCGACACGCTCAAAGACCCTGACAAGCGTAAGCTATACGACCAATTCGGGGCAGGCTATCAGCAGTACGCCGGCGGCGGCGCAGGCGGCGCGGGCGGCGCGGGCGGCGCGGGCGGTTTCTCCGGCAATCCCTTTGGCGGCGTGAATATGGAGGATATTCTTCGCGGCTTCGGCGGCGGTGGAGCGAGCGGGGGCGGCGGCTTTAGAATGGACGACCTGTTCCGTAGCTTTTCCGGCGGCGGGGGCGGCGGCTTCAGCTTCGGGGGCGGCGGTCGTTCGCGTCGTCGAGGTTCCACGAGGGGCGCCGACGCGACCGCTAATCTTGAAATCGACTTTAAGACGTCGATTTTAGGCGGCAAGGTACCGCTCACATTGCGCGATTCCCATACGGGCGCGACGAAGAATCTTGACGTTTCGATTCCAGCGGGTATCGAGTCTGGCAAGAAGATCCGACTCAGGGGTCAGGGCGATCCCGGCGTAGGCGGCGGTGCGCAAGGCGACCTTATTATTACGGTAACGGTTCGCCCTCACGCGGTCTACGCTCGGGACGGACGCAATCTCACCGTGCGATTGCCGATCAGTTTGCAAGAGGCGGTCTTCGGCGCGGCGATCGATTTTCCGACGCCCTACGGCGAGGTCAAGCTGAAGGTTCCAGCCGGTTCTTCTAGCGGCGTGAAGTTGCGTCTGAAGGGTTACGGCGTTCGAGGCGGCAAGGAGCCGGACGGCGATCTTTTCGTCGTCTTCGAGGTGCAACTCCCGAAGGAGTGGAGTAAGGCAGATCTTGCCGCGCTCAAGGGTCTTGAGACGCAGCCGACGAATCTGCGCGCCGGCGTGGCTCTGTAGCGCGCGAGCGTGTGCAATATGCCAAATGTAGGAGATGATAGGATGAAAAATGACCCCTTTTGGCAAAAATGACGTAAAAGTTGGGAATTTCGTTGACGCCGCGCGCGCGTCCTTTTAAAATTGTAAGAAGCGTATTGCGCGACTAAGTCTGTCGCTTGGTCGCGCCGATTGACAGGCGACTTCGCTTCGAGGTCGTAACCTAGGAGAGCTTACAATGCGAAACACGGGCGTAACCGTATCCCTTGTCATTTTTATGGGCTTGTCAGGAGCCCTTGGCGGGGCAACGTACATAGGGGCGAAGGGCGCTTCTGAAGCGAAACAGCAGGCTGCGGCGCTGAAAGCGGAGTCGGCTGAATTTCAGTCGTTACATTCGCGAACGCAGAGCGATTTCACGACGCTCAAAGAACGACTTGGCTATCCTGCGGTCGAATCCGCTGAAGAACTTTCCACGCAGATGGACGCGGATTTGAAATCCGCGCTCGGCGTGGTGGATTCCAACACGAGCTATCGCGACGCGATCCAAGCGCTCGGACGCGCGAATAAGCGTGGCGCGCAGGGTAAGAAGGATTCCGCCCAGATGAGTAAAGACGCGCAGGAGCTCGCGGCGTCCCACAAGGATATGAACGCGGCGCAATTGCAGTCTTACGGCGAAAAGCTCGGCGAATTGCGCGCCTCGCACAGCGACGCGCTCGCGGACGCGCGCTCCAGTTTCGACAAGTTGAACGCGGAGTTCAACGCGCAGGGCGAAGCGCTCAAGCAGCTGGAAGACGAGACCAATGGCGAGATCAAGGCGAAGAATCAGGAGTCGGCGGACTTCAGCGAGATATCGGATAATCTTCAGAGGATCAATCGCGGACTGGTCGACCGAATCGAGGAGATCGGCAACGTGGAGTTTGAACGCGCGGACGCGACGATCATCTTTGCGGATCAAGTAACGCGTCTTGTCCGGCTCGACGTCGGTGAAAAAGACGGCGTTCGCCCCATGACGACGTTTAACGTCTTTCCTCCCGACACGCTCGACGTCTCCAAAGACAGGGCTAAGGGCAGCGTGCAGGTCGTTCGCACGCTCGGCGATCATATTTGCGTCGCGAAGATTCTGGAAGACGAAATGTCGAATCCCGTTATGGAAGGCGATTTGGTCTACACCCCGCTATGGCGACCCGGCAAGGTGATTCGCTACGCGCTCGACTACCGTCTCGATATCGACGGGGACGGACTCAGCGATCTTGATAAAATTATGGGGTTGCTTAACTCTTCCGGGGCTCAAGTCGCGGCGTATATCAACGACAAGGGCGAGGTCGAAGGCGCGATTACCGAAGACGTCTATCGTCTCGTGCGCGCGAACGAGAATATCGAAGACGTGGTAACGCGCGATTCTACGCTAAACGACGAGACGCGCGAGAAGATCAAGAAGACGGAAGCCGATTTCCTGCAGTTAGCGAAGGACAAGGGAATCGAGGAAATCTTCCTGACCGACTTCCTCAAGTCGATCGGTTACAAAGAGACCGCCAAGATCACGCGCTATCGTGAAAAGGGCGGCGTCGATCTCCAGGATAACGGCGCGCCCGTGCCGGAAGCGTCGAGCGATCCCGTCGCGCCGATCTTCCAAATCAATCCGGACGCTGCGCCGATCTCTCCCGGCATAACCGCGCCGACGTTCCGTAAGGACGCGCAGCCGGCGCCGGTCTCGAACGGCAAGGTGAGCGACTACTATATGCGGCAGCGCAATTCCAAGAGCGAATAAATTCGTTAGCGCGTGCGCGCACGTTAAAGCGTTTCGTTAAGAGCGCGCGGTTCCCAAGAGAGTCGCGCGCTCTTTTGCTAGCCGCGCGCGAACCGCGTTGGACGTCGAATATGACAGATGTAGCAGATAGCGGGAACCGCGCGCAAGAACTTTCGACTGAATTTTGTCAAAAAAGTCGGATTTTCATTGACGCGACCGGCGGTTCTGACTAAAATTTTAGTTGGCGCGGAGTAGCGCGACGGCGAGCCCGGCAGGTTCGCCGTGCCGCTCGTTCCACGTGAACGACGCGGCGAAGAGCGGAATATATTCAATTTGGCGCGGCTTGAACCGACGTTGCGCGCGTGCGCAAGGTCGCGGTCGGCGAGAACGATAGCGTCGTCCCGAGTCGTAGACGGTCGTCGCTGAAGGAGATAGCATAATGCGTAGCGGTCAAGGTGAAGTCGTTAGTCTGATAATCTTCATCGTACTAACGTTGGCGTTAGGCGTAACGACCTATTTCGGATTTAAGAGCTTTGGCGAGCAGCGCGCCGAACGTGAATCTGCTCAAAGCGAGCTTGCACAGGTCAAGTCGGATACGACGAAGTTGACGTCGGAATTCGCCGCGTTCAAAGCGAAGCTAGGATATGAAGAAGGCGCGAGCGCGGCCGAGATCGCGAAGCAGATGAAGCGCGACGTCGCCGCCGCCTTGAATTCCGAGACGAGCTACGGCGACAAAGTCTTTGAGAAGTACGCCGGACCAGACGACGAAAACGAGGACGCGTTGCCGAATATAACCTTTAAGGAGGCGGTCGAGCAGCTGAAGACGAACGTCGCCGGCTATGCGAGCGATATTTCGCGCTCGATTCAAGATCGCGACGCGCAGATTCAGAATGCGTTTGACTCGATCGAGACGTCGCAAGAGCAGAAGGACACTTTTGTCAAAGAGGTCGTCGCCGCGCGCGATAAGCAGACGCAAGACGTCGAGGACGCGCGCGTCGAGTACGATAAGAAGACGGCGCAATTCGTGGAGCAGACGCAGAAGTTCGACAACGTGAGAACGCAAGCGCACGACGCCGTGCTCGAAGCGAACGCTAAAATGCAGACGAGTAAGACGCAGGCGGAATTCTTTGCCGAAGTGAACCGCGATCTTAGCGCGCGCATCGACGAGCTCTCGGCGACGGATTTCAAAGTTCCGGACGCGCGCGTCGTGTACGCCGACCAGAGATCGCGAACTTTAAAACTCGACGTCGGTTCCGCCGACGGCGTTCGACCGCTCATGACGTTCAACGTCTATCCTTACGATTTCACCGAGACGAGCGGCGGCTCGAGCAAGGGTAAAATCGAGGTCGTGCGAACCCTCGAAGAGCATAGTTGCGAAGCGAAGATTCTGGAAGACGACAACGGCGATCCGATTCGACCGGGCGATATTGTTTACACGTCTCTATGGAAACCCGGCGAGATCGAATCGTACGCGCTAAGTTATTTCCTCGATATTAACGGCGACGGCGTGAGCGATTTTCAAGAGGTCGTCAATCTCGTCGAGTCGAACGGCTTTAAGGTCGCCGCATACGTCGATAACAACGGCGTCGTGCACGGTAAGATGTCCCCGAATATTCTGCGCGTGATCGTACCTGATCGTAAGCTCGACGAGACGCTCGCCGCGAATCCGGATCTCGACGATCAGACGCGCGAGAAGTTGCTTGCGACGGAGCAGAGCTTCCTCGAATCCGCGCGCTCGAACGGCGTGCGCGAAATGCAACTCTCGAAGTTCCTCGTGAGAATGGGCTACCGCAACACAGACGCGATATACAATAGCGGCGAGACGAAGGACCCCTCGATGCAACGCAAGGTCGACGGCGATCTAGTGGCGCCGATCTTCTATTCTAGTAAAGTCGGCGCCACGGCGTCCGAGGGCGTGCCGTATAAGACGGTCATGCCGAAGGCGGACCCGGTCGACACGCATTTCCGTAAACGTCAGCCGAGATAATCGCTAACGAACGACGAGCGTCGATTCGGCGTCGAGCGATGTTGACGTCGGATCGACTCGAGGCGATTTTCGGCTGCGGTGAACGCGACTTTTTGAAAAGCTCGTTTCAGCTACGAAGGGAAACGAGCTTTTTTTGTTTCCACGCGATATGATCAGAATCTTTTCCGCGAGATACTCAGAGGCAGAGTGAAGATATGAATTTGCTTACGCTTTTATACGTCTGTATTATGGCGGTCGTTCAAGGAATTGCGGAGTTTCTACCGATTAGTTCCTCTGGACATTTGCTCGTCTTGGGACGTCTTTTTGAACTTCCCGACGTCTTTACGCTGTCGATTCTGCTGCACGCCGGCACGTTGCTGTCCGTCATAGTTTACTTTGCTAAAGATCTCTATATAGCGGCGTTTCGTAAGCCGCGCACGCTGGCGCTCGTCGTCGTCGGCACGTTGCCTACCGTCTTGATAGGATTTGCTATTCTGCATTACGCGAAATTCCTGGAAGAGAGTCTGCTAGCGACCGGATGCTTCTTTATAGTAACAGGCGTCATGCTACTGGCAGTTATGCGACCGTTCGGCGAACGGACGGAGCACGAGCGATATTTTGAGGAAGTGGCGCGCAACGCCGACGAAGACGACGAAGAAGCGCGCCTCGAGACGCTCAAGACTCCGGCGACCACTACGTTCTGGGACGCGATCATTGTCGGAATTGTCCAGGGCGTCGCGGCGCTGCCCGGTATTTCGCGAAGCGGCGCGACTATTTCCGCCGCCTTGGCGCGACGCTTTAATCGCGAGTGGGCGGCGGAGTTCTCCTTCTTTCTTTCGATACCCGTGATAGCGGGCGGCGCGTTCCTCGAGCTCGTTAAAATATTTCGGGACGCGCGCGCGACCGGCGCCTCCGGGATTATTGAGAGCCTTCAGAAGGATCCGAATATTACAATCTATCTTATAGGGGCGTTGGTTAGTTTCGTGGTCGGACTCGTTGCGCTCTACACGCTCATGACCATGCTGAAGATGGGTAAGCTTCATTATTTCGCGTATTGGCTCTTTGCGATAGGCGCGGCGTGTATTGTCTGGACGGCGTGGCTGCACGGCGATTACTTTATCGACGTGTGGAATACGAGCGAAACGATCCAGAGCCTCTTGGAGACTTTGGGCATAACGCCGGCGTCGCCGCCGGCGACGCCATGACGTCGCGCGCGACGTCATTCTTTTTTAACGCGACTAGTTTGAATTCGTTCGTTTTCGTGTATAATTAACGCTACGCGGCGTCGCGCGTCGTACGAGCGCGCCGCTTGGAAAGAACGCGGCATAAGCGTCGCTAGCGCGGCGCGTTATCATGTGAAGGAATGTTATGAAAGTTTTGGTGATCGGTAGCGGAGGACGCGAACACGCGTTGGCTTGGAAACTGTCAAAGAGCGCTAAGGTTAGCAAGGTGTACGTTGCGCCCGGGAACGCCGGAACGGCGCTCGACGCGGAGAATGTCCCGATCGCGGAAAAGGATTTCGACGCGCTCATCGCGTTCGCGCGCGAGCATGCGATCGATCTAACGGTCGTCGGACCCGAAGCGCCGCTCACCGCAGGACTAGTCGACGCCTTTGAAAGCGCCGGGCTGCGCGCGTTCGGTCCTAATAAGACGGCGGCGCAAATGGAAGGGAGCAAGGTCTTCTGTAAGCGCGTTCTCAACGAAGCGAACGTGCCGACCGCGCGAAGCCACGTCTTTGAGGAGCCGGAGGAAGCGAACGAATATATACAGGCGTCCAGTATGACGGATTTCGTCGTTAAAGCGGACGGACTCGCCGCCGGCAAGGGCGTCGTCGTATGCTCCTCGAAGGACGAGGCGCTCGCCGCTGTAAAACTCATTGCGGAAGATCGCGCGTTCGGCGACGCCGGCGCTAAGTTCCTCATTGAAGAGCGACTCACCGGGCAGGAAGCGAGCGTGCTCGCTATTACCGACGGGCAGACGATTATGACGCTCCAGCCCGCGCAGGACCACAAAGCCGCGTACGACGGCGACCAAGGACCTAACACCGGCGGTATGGGCGCGTACTGTCCTGCGTCGCTCGTGAACGACGAGAAACTGCATTGGATCGAAGAGCGCGTGCTCGTACCGACCGTCGTCGCGCTCAATCGTATGAACGCGACCTTTAAGGGCGTGCTCTACGCCGGACTCATGATGACCCCGCACGGCGGTCCGCGCGTGCTAGAATACAACGCGCGATTCGGCGATCCCGAATGCCAGCCGCTTCTCTCGCGCTTGCAGTCGGATTTGTACGACGTCATGCAGGCGACGATCGATCAACGTCTCGCCACTCTTGAACCTCTGAAGTGGGATCCTCGCCCTGCGGTCTGCGTCGTTATGGCGAGCAAGGGCTATCCCGGCTCGTACGAGAAAGGGTTTGAAATCTTTGGTCTCGAGGACGCCGCGCGGTTGCCGGACGTCAAAGTCTTCCATGCGGGCACGAAGCTCGACGAGAACGGCGTAGTTCGTACGAACGGCGGGCGCGTCTTGGACGTGGTCGCGCTTGGCGACACGGTGGCGGACGCGAAACGTAAAGCGTACGAGGCGGTCTCTAAGATTCATTGGGAAGGTTCGTGGTATCGCACGGACATTGCGGACAAAGAGATCAATGCGAACGCGCGATAACGCCGCGCGACGAAATAGGGAGACGTATGATGATTGAAGCGTTGGAACGAGCGGTTCCGCAATGGGACTATCCTGAATACCAAGGGGAAGAGGTCGCGCTCTTTATTCCTTGTTTTGTCGACCAGTTCTTTCCCGAAGCGGGAATAGCGACGGTGAAACTTCTCGAGAAGTTGGGGGTTCCGCTCGCTTATCCAGAGGATCAAACGTGTTGCGGTCAACCTGCGTTTAACTCCGGATACTGGGAGGACGCGCGTAAGGTGATGGCGCATTTCGGCGAGGTTTTCGACCGTTATAAGTTTATTGTAACGCCGTCAGCGGCGTGCGCGTCGATGTGCCGCGTCTTCTTTAAGGAAGCGGATCCGGATTCTCCTGTCGTCGCGACGGGCGCGCGCGTCTACGAGCTTTCGGAATTCTTGGTCAACGTGTTGCGCAAGAGCGATTTTAACGCGCGCTTTCCGCACAAGACGTCCCTGCATATCGGTTGCCACGGTCGTCGCGAGCTTGGCATAGCGAGCGCCGTGCAGACGTTGCTCGAGAATATTCGAGACATGGAATACGTTCCTATTCCTAACGTGGAGGAATGTTGCGGTTTCGGCGGCACGTTTAGCGTTAAAATGCCGGGCACGTCGCTGAATATGGGCAAAAAGAAGGTCGAGAATATCCGCAAGGTCTACGATCAGGGCGTGCGGCATATTGTAACGACGGACGTGAGCTGCGCGATGCACTTCGGCGGAATCATGAAGCGCGATAAGGATTTGCGCGAGATGCAGATTCACTATATCGCCGAATTGCTCAATGAAGGTTAAAGCTGAGCGCAACGTTTATCGTACGACGTCGGGGCGCGCGCGTCCCGGCGTTCGCTCTTTAACGGGCGCTAAATGAGGAGAGTGAGCGTGTCGCCATTAATCGATCTCACGCGCGAAATCCGCGAGGGTATGCCGGTCTATCCCGGCGATCCTTTTTTTCACGCGCGTCCTTTTGCCGATTACGGTACCGACGGTTTTCGCGCGTCTCGCTTAACGCTTGGCACGCACCTTGGCACGCACGTCGACGCTCCCGCCCATTATTTCGTCGACGGCGAGACGTTGGACGCGTTCCCCGTCGAGTTTCTATGCGGTTCCGCCGTATGCCTCGATTTCTCCGAGGTCGTCGGACCCGACTCGTCCCGTTTTCGCGCGCGCCTCGCAACGGGTCGACCCGCGACCCTTGAGGTCGACGATCTAGCGCCCTTTGCGCCTCTTTTCGAGCGCGCGCCGATCGTTCTGCTGCGCGTCGACTGGGCTCGTAAGTTCGACGCGCCCGAGTTCTATGACGATTTCCCCTCTCTTTCGCCCGAACTATGCGATTGGCTCGACGATTTCCCGGAACTGCGCGTTCTAGGGCTGGAAACCCCGTCCCTCGTCTCGTCCCCGCCCGGCGGCGCCTCCGCGTCCGACTCGACGAACGAAACGGCGCCCTTTGCGGAGGAGTTCGCCGAGTACCTGCCGGTCGCCGAGCCGCGCGCGCTTATCGAAACGAGCGCCGAATTCGAGCCGCTCAATGAACTTGAACTCAACGCGGACGCGGAATGTCATCGTATTCTACTCGGTCGACGCCCGCCGATCCTCATTTTAGAGGGGCTCGTCGGACTCGAACGCCTACCGCGTTACACGCCGCCCGCAGACGCGAACGCGCGCGTCGAGTACGAGCCCAGTCGCGCGTTCACTCTCTTCTGCCTGCCGCTTCCGCTTCATGGCGCGGACGGGTCGCCCGCGCGCGTCGTTGCGCAAACGCTCGAATCGTAGGAGACGCGTATGAAACTTTGTCCGACTTTTGCGCTCGCGATTTTGCTAATTTCGTCGTTCGTCCCGTCGTGTCGCGTCGCGTTTGCCCAGAGCGCGCCGCCTCCGCGTCCGGTCGATCCCTTTTCGTTACGCGCGCGTGTCGCCGCGCCGTCGGCGCTCGAGACGCCGCGCTCGTCCGAGGCGGTTGCGCCTTCCGCGTCCGGTTCGGAGTCGGACGCCGACGCTAGCGGCGCGCTTGACCGGATCGCGTTGAAGAACGGAACCGTTCTGGAAGCGCGTGTTACGTCCCTTTCGGTGCGTTCAGGGTTAGTTTTTTCGCGCGGATCGGACGTTTCGCGCGTCCCGTTGGTAGAAGTCGATTATATCGAGGCGTCGGTTAGCGAGCCTTTTGCGCAGGGTTGCGCGCTCTATGCGCGCGGTCGCGATTCGGGCGCGTCGAGTCTGTACCGTAGCGCTCTGACGCTGTTTCAGAGCGCGCGACGCGATTCGCCGCGTCGTCTTGAACGCGAGTGGGCGACGGCGAAGATCGTCGATTGTCTGCTCGCGCTTGGACGCGCTGAGGAAGCGGCGGTCGAATTCTTTCTGTTATGCCGCACGGAGTCGCACGGCGCGTTCCTCTCCTCGATACCCTTGTTTTGGCAGAATCGTCGCGCGACGATCGGCGTTCCCGGTACGGATCGCTCTCTGGAAGATTTGGCTGCCGAGCAGCTCGCGAACGACAAGTCGGCGCAGCGCGCGACGCCAGCCGGAAGATTGCTCGCCGCGTCAATTTTAATCAATTCGCAACATTACGGCCGCGACGCGCGCGCGACCCTGCAAGCGCTCGCGACACTCGAGCCAGGCGACGACCCGAGCCCGGACGAAGTTGAAATGTGCCGCGTAATTTCGCTACTGGCGAACGCGCAGCTCTGGCGCCCGCGTCTGCTCGCTAGTCCGGACGCGTCCGAGCTCGAACGCTGGCGACGCGCGACCGCGCTGCTGCCGAACGCGTATCAGCCTGGTCCGCGCGCGCTGGTTGGTCAAGCGGAACGCCGACTGGGGCGCGCGGAAGAGGCGACGCGCAGCTTGATGTTCGCCGCAACGCTCGCGCGCGACGCGAGTCTCGCGCGGTTCTGCGCGGAATCCGCCGCGCAAATTATGTCGGAGTCGGGGGGCGAGCAGGACGCGCGGCGCGTCTTGCGCAGATTTAGAATAGAAGAGTCAGGCGACGCAACGCGTCCCGGCGCGTAGCGGTCGTAGTAGGTTTGCTTTTGCCGTCGCGCGACGCGCGGCGCATAGGGGGTGTTTATGGCGCTGTTGGAATTAACGTTTCGTAAGTTGCGCGCGCTCGCGCTCGCGGTCGCGGCGCTTCTCGGCGCGGCGAACGCGTCGCTCGTTGCGACGTGTCAAGAGGTCGCGAAGGAGCCGAACGCGGACGCGATCGAAGAGTCGGCGGCTAATCCCGCGACGCTGAAGGCGATCGATCTCTACTTAGCGGGCGACGTCGACGGCGCGTACGAGCTGCTCAAGTCGGTGTACGACGCGAATCCCGATTCCGACCCGCCCGGCGTTCTGCTCGCGTTACTGCACTCTCACGCGAATCGTTTCCTCGAAATGCGTCGCGCGCTCGAGAAGACGGCGGAGGATTATCCTGCGGACCCGGAAGCGTATTTTCAACTTGCGACCGTCGATATTCGCGAAGGGCGGTTTCTCGAAGCGGAACTGCTCATTGAACGCGGCGAAAAGCTGTCCGAAGGGTACGCTGAAATTCGCCCGGAATCGAAGTCACGACTGCAATATTTCAAAGAGGAGGCGCTCAACGCGCGCGCGCTACTCGCGGAAAAACGAGGACGCTACGACGCCGCGACCGAACTCGTTAAGAAATTGATCGCGCTCAATCCGTCGGACGCGCAGGCGCGCTGGAACCTCGGATACCTCGCGATGAAATTGAATAATTACGAGGCGGCTGAAGCGGCGTTCGACGAGGCGGCGAAGTTAAAGCCAGATTTATGGTCCGGCTGGCTGCAGGTCGTCTCCGCGCTCGACAGGGACGATCGACTCGACGAGGCAAAAGCGCAGTTGGAGCGCGCGCAGGATAAAATCGCGACCGCCTCGCCGAGCGAACGCGCGCAGTTAGCGCGGATCTATCTGCGACTCAGTATGATCGAGGAAGCGGGCGCGATCGTTAAGCGGTTCGAAGAGGAGAACGACGCGTCGAACGTCGATCGCTGGATTCTCGACGGCTGGCTCGCGCTCTATGCGAATAATTACGCGGCGGCTGAAGAGTTCTTTCGCAACGCGACGATCGTCGAGCCTGATAATTTCGAGGCGTCGAACGGGCTGGCGCTCGCGCTCTTGGATCAGGGCAATAGGGAAAAGCTCAATCAAGCGCGTCAGATAGCGACGCGCAACTACCGCGCGCACAGCGATTCGCTCGACGCGACGACGACTTACGCGTGGACGCTCTTCCTCTCGGGCGCGGCGAAGGAGGCGGAGAATCTCTTCCAGCCGATCCTGACGTCCGGCGAACTTAACGCGACGACCGCGTATTACCTCGCGGAAATAGCGCACGTTCGCGGCGATCTCGAACTGGCGGATAATCTACTAACGCTCGCGCTCTCGCAGAAGGCTAATTTCCCGAAACGCGCGGCGGCGCGCGAGCTCAAAGCGATTGTCGAAGAGAAGCGACAGCCGCCGAAAGATCTCGTTCAAGAGGACTTCGATCAGGAGCTCGTCTTCGGCGAGGAAGAGGAGGAAGAAGAGGAAGAGGACGCGCAAGTCGCGGAGCCGAACCTCAACGACCAAGACGCCGGCGAATCTGATAAGAAACCCGAAGATTCTCACGACGCCGGAAACGACGCGCCGAGTACGAGAACCGATCCGGCGCCGTAACGGAGAACGATCGATGGACACGCAAATTTTACGTCAGTTACAACTCGTCGAACTCGAAATCGCGAAAGAAATCAAACGAATCTGCGTGGAGAACGGAATACGGTATTTCCTCGATTCCGGCTCGCTACTGGGCGCCGTGCGGCATCGCGGGTTCATCCCCTGGGACGACGATATGGATCTCGGAATGCCGCGAGAAGATTACGAGCGTTTCGTTGCGCTCGCGCCGACCGCGCTCAACGACAAATATTTTCTCCAGACGTGGAAGACCGACCCGTATTATCCCTATCCCTACGCGAAAGTATGTAAAAAAGGCACGCGATTCGTCGAGGCGACCGCGCAGTATTCGCGCGCGACGCACGCTATTTTCGTCGACGTCTTTCCGTACAACTGGTACGCGACGAGCAAATGGGCGCGCGCAAAGACCCGAGCGGTCGGTAAGATCTACCAGAAGATGTTGCTCATGAAAGGCGGTTTTAAGCCCTGGGCGCAACAGCGAGGGCTGGTAAGAGCGTATCGCGCGCTACGCCATCAGCCGTACAAATGGTTGGCGCTATGCTGCGCAAAGGACGCGATTATCAAGCGCTGGCAGGCGCTCTTCGATCGATACAACGACGAGCCAAACGAATGGTACGTTCAGCAGAACGGAGTATACGGATGTTGGACCGCGCCCGCAAAATGCCTCGAGAAATTCGTCGAGCTGCCCTTTGAAGACGAATACTTCTCGTGCCCGGAAGATTACGACCTCTTCCTAACGCACGGATACGGAGACTATATGACTCCGCCTCCGGAAAATAAGCGCTATCGCGGTCATAACGTCGTCGAACTCGAACTAGGATAGCGACGACGTCAAGAAGTTGACTTGAGATAGCGCGACGAGTACAATGTCTCGAAACGCGATTCGCGCGGCGCGCAACGTTGCTCGCGCGCGAACGCCGGCACATGAAAGGACTCCATGACAAGGCAAGACGAGACGGCGGCGCCGCCGCCGCAGGGGCGCGCGCGACGCATTGCGATCTTCGGCGCCGGAATTTCAGGGTTGGCGAGCGCATGGCGAGTGCGCGAGCGCGACCCGGACGCTACGATCGAAATTTGGGAACGCAACGATAGGGTTGGCGGCGTTATTGGCACGCGCGTGCGCGACGGGTTTCTGTGCGAACTGAGCGTCGATAATTTCATTACGACGGTTCCGGAAGGCGTCGAGCTATGCAAAGCGCTAGGACTGCAGGACGAACTCATGTCGACGAATCATCGGTTCCGCCGCACGTTCGTCGTGCGCAATCGTCGACTCTATCCCTTGCCAGACGGCTTCATGACGATGGCGCCGACGAAATTGTACCCAATGCTAACGACCCCGCTATTGACCCCGATCGGTAAATTGCGGTGCGGATTGGAGCTACTCCTGCCGCGCCGACGCAGCGAGGACGAGGAGTCGCTCGCGGCGTTCGCGCAACGTCGACTCGGTAAGGAAGCGTTCGAGCGCATCATCGAGCCGCTCGTCGGCGGAATTTACGGCGGCGACGCGAGTAAGCTGAGTCTGCAAGCGACGCTGCCGCGCTTTGCCGAGATGGAGCGCAAGGATCGCTCGCTCATTTGGGCTATGAAGAAGTCGCAACGCAGCGCGAAACGCATTAAACGCGAAGAAGAGAGCGGCGCGCGATACAGCTTCTTTATTACATTGAGGTCCGGAATGCAGACGTTGCCGGAACGACTCGCCGACGTCGTTGGGCGCGAAGCGATACGCACGTCTCGCGCCGTTGCGAAAGTCGAGCGAGTAGGGGACAAATGGCGCGCGATCGACTCGCAGGGACGCGCGGCGATCTTCGACGCCGTTCTCTTCGCGACCGATACCGCCGCCGCGTCCGAGGCGTTGCGCGACGCCGCGCCCGAGGTCGCTCAGCTTTACGGACAGACTGACCGCACCGGAGTCGCGATCGTGCACTTGGCGTACCGCGAATCGCAGATTCGTCGTCCGGTCCAGGGCATGGGATTTGTCGTTCCGACCTCAGAAGGCAACGGCGTCATCGCGGGTAGCTTCAGCAGTCATAAGTACCCCACGCGCGCGCCGGCGGGTACGACGCTTCTGCGCGTATTCGTCGGCGGAGCGCGAGCGCCTGAAATGGTCGAGCTTCCCGAGTCAGAGCTTATTTCGCGCGTAGAAAGCGAGACGCGCGCGTTGCTCGACGTTTCTGGCGATCCGATTATGGTCGACGTCGCGCGTTTTCCGCACGCTATGCCGCAGTATTACGTTGGTCGTCTTGCGTGGCGCGCGGATTTGAGTCGCGCGTTGTCGAAGTATCCTACGCTCGCGCTCGCGGGCTCCGCGCTCGACGGGGTCGGTCTTCCCGCGTGCGTTAAGAGCGGTTACGACGCGGCGGATCGTCTCCTCGACGCGTTGCGTTCGTACGAAGGTTAGTTCGTCGCGCGACGTATTTGAGCGGCGTCGCGCGCGGTATGTTAAGCGCTCAGTTTGAGACCACAAAGGAATCGTTCCATGAAACTGAAACCTCGATGTCTATCGGCCGGCATTCTCTTTGCCGACGTCGGTTGCGCGCCGATCGATCACGCGCCGGCGCCGGGCGAACTCGTTCAAACGGAGCGGGTCGAGCTTTCGCTTGGAGGCTGCGCGTCGAACGTCGCGATCAATTTGGCCAAGCTTGAAATTCCGACGGGCCTCTGCGGCTGCGTCGGCGACGACGCGTTTAGCGATTATATAGTCGCCTCGTTGGAGCATCCTTACGTCGACGTTTCCGGCGTTAGTCGGACGTCGAACTCGAGTCCCGGCTGCTCGCTGATCGTGAACGTTCGCGGCGAGGATCGTCGTTTCGTTAGTACGACGGGCGCGAACGCGCAGTTTTCTTTGTCGAACGTTCCTGACGCGTGGACGCGCGAGTCTGAGATCCTCTATGTCGGCGGCTACCTCATGATGGAGCGTTTGGAACGCGAGGATACGGTCGAGTATTTCCGCGAGTTCCAGGCGCGCGGCGGCGTTACCATGCTCGACGTCGTACTGTACGGAACGCGACCTTACTGGCAGGCGTTGGAGCCGCTGCTTCCGTACGTCGATTATTTCATGCCGAACGACGACGAGGGGCGCGTGATCACAGGCTGTTCCGATCCGGTCGATCAGGCGAAATTCTTCGTCGACGCTGGCGCGAAGACGTGCGTAATAACGTGCGGGGACGAAGGTTCCGTTTATTATTCCGCGAATGAGAAATTTAAGGCGGAGATCTTTAAGACGGAGTTCGTGGGCGGCACGGGCTCCGGGGACGCGTTCGACGCCGGTTTTATCGCCGGGCTGTTGGACGGCTGCGACAGTTACGAGACGATGAGACGGGCGACGGCGCAGGGTATGAGTTGCGTGCGTCACGGTTCGGCGACGCAGAGCGTCTTTACGAAGTCTGAGGCGGAGGAGTTCCTTAACGGTCGCGAGCTTCGTGTCGAGCCGCTGAAGTAGCGTGCGTCGATCTTGGTTTGGTTAAATAATCCACGAGACCTTCCTAAGTTATATTAGGAGACGAAATTATGTATTTATGTCCAACGTATTTACTCGCAGTGATCTTCTGCGTGGTAACGATGTTCTGCTGGGGTAGCTGGGCTAACTCGCAGAAGCTGGTTAATAAGAAGTGGCGTTACGAGTTGTTCTATTGGGACTACGTCTTTGGCGTGCTTGCCGCGGCGCTCGTTTTTGCGTACACGATGGGCTCGCAGGGCGAATTCGGGCGTTCCTTTATGGCGGACGTTCGTCAGGCGAATTGCGAACCGCTCTGCTGGGCTTTTGCGGGCGGCGTCGTCTTTAATATTGCGAATATTCTGCTCGTTGCCGCGATCGATATTGCCGGTATGTCGGTCGCGTTTCCCGTTGGAATTGGACTGGCGCTCGTTTTGGGCGTGATCTGGAATTATCTTGCGAATCCATCGGGTTCGGGTAACGCTGGTCTTCTATTTGCCGGCGTTGGGCTCGTTGCGGTCGCGATCGTCTTGAGCGCGTTGTCGTATCGCAAACGAGACGAAGCGAGCGCGGGCGCGTCGACAGAGAAGAAGCCGATTGGCAAGGGGCTCTTCCTAGCGCTCCTCTGCGGTCTGCTAATGTCGCTCTTCTATTTCTTTGTCGCGAAATCCCTTGCGCCGGTCGTCGTCGACGGTCAGAACCTTGACGTAACGCTTGCTAATCTCCAGCTTCCCGGCGCGGAACTCGCTAGCGGTAAGCTGACGCCGTATACGGCGAACGTTCTCTTCGCGGTCGGCGTGCTCGTTAGCAACTGCGTTATTATGCCGATTCTTATGCGCAAACCGTTCGTCGGCGAACCGGTCGAGAAGGGCGCGTACTGGAAGGGGACCTTTAAGGACCACTTCTGGGGCTGGGTCGGCGGCGTTATTTGGGCGATCGGTATGACGCTCAACGTGATTGCGTCCGGCGTCGCGTCCGCGGCGGTCGCGTACGGACTGGGGCAGGGCGCGACCCTAATGAGCGCGATCTGGGGCGTCTTTATATGGCGCGAATTCAAAGGCGCGCCCAAAGGCGTCGGTAAGATTCTCACCGCTATGTTCGCGTGCTTTGTCGTCGGTCTGGCGCTCATTATCTGGACGAAACTCGACACGTCGAGCGCCGCCCCGAATACGAACGAGCCCGCGACCGCCGTCGAGGAAATCGACGTGCCCGAATTCGGCGACGCCATGAATACCGACGCCGATCTCGCGCCGGACGCTACCGACGATGGAGAAGGCGAAATTGAGTTCGTCGCGACTGATGAGATCGTCGTTGAAGAGATTGCGCCCGAAGAAGCGCCCGATGAAACTACCCCCGACGCAGACGAGGCGGAGCTTGTGCTGCCGACGGAATAGGCATGCGGCGGGACTGAACCCGCCCTATATTGGAATCCCGCCATTTCATGGCGGGAGAGACGTTGCGCAACCGGTGCGCGTCGCGTTCATTAAGCGCGTCCCCTTTCCGCGCCGCAGGCGCACCATTTGGAGCCCGCCACAAAGTGACTCGCTTTTCTACAGAAGTCGCTGATTCCCCTTATTGCGCCAACACGATTTCATTGATCTCGAATAGCGCAAAAAAGAATCGCAACGCGTCGGAGCAGCGCAACGTTTCCCCCGCCATTCTGGCGGGGCTCCAATGGAGCGCCTGCGGCGCGGAAGGGGAAGCGGATTATTAATCCAACGCGGATTGGTTGGGCATAGAAACGTTACACAACCTTATGCCGATGAATATTATCTACCGCCCATTCATGCGCGAACGAATCTCTATATACGCGCAGTCGCAGCGTCGATCTAAACGCGCGTTCGCCGATTTCTTCGACAGAAGGCGGTATTATGAGGGACGAGAGACTTGAGCATTTTAAGAACGCGTACTTGCCGATCGCGCGCAGGGTTTTCGGCAGTCGCACGTGTCGGATGGACCGCGCGCCTAGGAACGCGCATTCTGCGATCGTAACGGTTCCTTCTGGGATCTTGTACTCTTTATCGCCACGTCCGGCGGGATAGCATAGTAGCGCGTGCGAACTGCTGAAGAGCACGCCGTGATTGGAATAGTACTCGGCGTTCTCCGGATCGACCTCGATCTCCATTAGGGATCTGCAGTTGCCGAAGACGCTCACGCCGAGCTTGGCGAGATTCTTTGACAGTTGAATTTTACCAGGTAGTCCGCCGAGTAGTCGGCATTGCGAGAACGCGTAGTCGCCTATTTCGACGACGGACGCCGGCACGTCTAGAATCGAGAGCTTAACGCACAGTTGGAACGCGCACGAACCGATCGTTTCTAGCCCTGAGGGGAGTATTACGGCGGAGAGGCGCTTGCATCCTTTGAACGCTTTGTCGGGAATGGCGCGGACGCCGCGCGGGAGGGCGATCGTTGTGAAGTTGCGCGAACTGCAATTCTGAAAGCACGATTTGCCAAGTTCGGCGAGCGCCAACGGTAGGTCGAAGGAATAGAGCGAGACGCAGTTCTTAAAGGCGCCGTCCCCAATGGCGACGAGCGACTTCGGTAAAACGACGCGTTCCAGCGCGCTGCAGTCGAGGAACAGACCTTTCGGCAACCTTGAAATTGACGTCGGGATCGTTATTTCTCGCAGCGAACTGCATTGGTAGAAGACGCCCTTTTCCAACTTCGCGACCCCTTCGACGAGCGTAACCGAACTCAACGAGGAGCAGCCGGAGAAGGCGCCGGAACATACCGCCGTAACCGTCGACGGGATCTTAATCGCTTCCAGCGACGCGCAGTCCCGGAACGCGTCCTGACCGACTATCTGCAGCCCGCGCGTGAGCGTGACGCGACGCAACGCTCGGCAGCCGTTGAACGCGCTCTGGTCGATCGTCTTAACCCCGCTAGGAACCTCGAGCTCTTCGAGCGACGCGCAGTCTTTAAAGGCGCGGAACCCGATCGTATGTAGCGAGCTCGGCAACTTCACTTTGCGCAAATTCTCGCACGACTTAAACGCGCTACGACCGACGACGAGCACGTTTTCCGGTATTACAACCGACGTGATCTTACTATTCCCCTTAAAGACGCGTTCCCCGATTCCAACCACGTTCCGACCGTTGAAACGACCCGGGAGCACGAGCTCGCCCGTGAAATACTCCGGGTCGAAGAGCTCCTTGCGCGCCGCGATGATCACGGCTCCCTGCTTGACAAGTTTGAACGCGAGGTACGGCTTGGGATCGGAAAGGAACGGCGTGCGCGCGACGAGCAGCCACTCTTCGGCGACGCTTTTGCGCGGCGCGACCGGCGCGAATTCCGGCGCCTGCTCTCTGGTCGGAAAGGCGCGCGCGCCAATCTTCTGCAGCGATTTCGGCAGTAGTACGGACGCGAGCGCGTTGCATTCGTCGAACGCGGCGTCCCCGATTTCGCGTAGTCCCTCGGGCAATTCCAGCGTTTTGAGTTTCGCGCACGCGCGAAATGCGCCGGCGCCAACGCGTTCGAGGGACGCGGGCAGCGTAAGGTCGCTGAGCGCGTCGCATTCTGCGAACGCGGCGTCCCCAATTTCGACGACGGTATCGGGCAGTACGATCGAGGTTAGTCCTTGGCGTCCGGCGAACGCGCCCGGTCCGATCGCGACGACGCGTTTGCCCTTATATTTACTGGGCACGGCGATTAAACTTGGCACATCGTTCGCCGACGCCTGTAATACGACGCCGTCCTCTGTCTCGATAAAGCTGAGATATTGCGAATAATCGTCTTCCATGGGAATTGACCTTTCGTGAAAGCGCTCGCGACGGGCGTATCGCGTTACGTTGAATGTTACGGTAAATGGGAAGCGCCGTAACGCGCGCGCGGCGCGTGCGGCGCGAGCGGGCGGTTACGGCGTCTCATGTCTATTCGCGAAGAGCGCGGCGACGCGAACCGCTTCGAGCAGACTCGTTATGCGCGCGACGCCCTTGCCTGAAATATTGAACGCCGTGCCGTGCGCGACGCTCGTACGTATGATCGGCAGTCCGAGCGCGACGTTGACCGCCGAGAACATATCGAGCAACTTGATCGCGATACTACCCTGGTCGTGTAGTTGCGCGACGATACCGTCGTAACGACCGTGTTTCGCGTCGAGAAAGATCGTGTCCGCAGGGTAGGGACCGGAAACGTCGATTCCCTCCTCGCGCGCGGCGGCGACGGCGGGCGAAATGATCTCGATCTCCTCGCGCCCGAAGAGTCCGCCGTCCCCGGCGTGGCAGTTCAGCGCGCAAACGCCCAGACGCGGCGCGCGACCGAGGATCGTCGCCATGAAATTATGCAGGAGCCGGATCTTTTCGAGCACGGCGTCGAACGTGATCTCGTCGAGCGCGTTGCGCATCGACGTGTGCAACGTTACGTGCGCGACCCCGAGACCCGTAGGAGACGACAGCGCCGCGCAAGGTCCCAGATAATACGCCATGCCGAACGCGTCGACCCCGCAACGACTCGCGAGAATCTCCGTATGACCCGGAAAGTGGCGACCCGCTAAATTAAGGGACTCCTTATTAAGCGGCGCCGTTACGATCGCGTCGACCTGACGCGCGAGCGCCGCGTCGATCGCGCGATTAAGGGATCGAAACGCCGCTTCGCCGCCCGCCGCCGACGTCTCGCCGTACGAAACGCTCGCGACGTCCTCGCGACAGCATGAGACGACCGGCATGCGCTCAGGTCCGCCGTACGCGTCGTAATCGCGCGCGAGCGCGCCGAGATCGGGACACGGCGTAATTGCCGCGTCGACCCGGCGGAGGTTGAGCGCGGCGCGCATGACGTGAGGGTCGCCAAAGACGACGGGACGCGTCGGCGGTAGTGGGAACGGCGTCGAGGGATTGCCCGGCTGGGTAAAGAACTCGCGCCACGCGCCGGCGATGATTTCGGGCCCGATTCCCGCCGGGTCGCCCATGGTAATTGCGATAATAGGTGATTTTTCGTGTTCGGTTGGCATACGGTCTCCTTCGTCGCGCGCTACGTTGCGCGCTGGTCTGTCGATATTATAATTGCCCCGACGCGCGATTGCAAGAGAAAGGTTTTTTTATTGAACCGGGCTTGATAGAGATCGGTTAGCTACGACAAGACGCGGCGAGGCGCGTTGATATATGAACCCGCATTCCTTTTCCGCGCAGCAGATAGCCCCGGTTCATCCCGGGGTTCTCCCCCATTGGCGCCCCGCTATTTTATGGCTCGCTTTTCTACAGAAGTCGCTGATTACCTTATTACGCCAACATGATTTCATTGATCTCGAATAGCGCAAGAAACGTTGCGCACTGTGCCGCGATTCCGTAATATTGCGCCATG
>ONJR01000003.1 GCA_900318195.1 uncultured Planctomycetota bacterium | reverse complement strand
ATCGTAAAGACGCCGAAGTAATCTGGTCCCGGCTGGGTCGCGCGCCCGACGGCGAAGGTCAGCGCGCCGTCGCCATGCGCGGATTTCCATTCGAGTTTGGTTCCGACACGATACTCGTCCTCGCCGTGCGGCGCAATTGAAAACTCGGCGAACGGTTTGTCGTCAACTAGTAGTAGGAATCCTCCAACCGCAGGTTCCGATTGGTAGCCTAACGCGCCGACGAACTGTATTGTCGCGATATCGCCGGTTAACTCTTTGCGCGGTTTTGCCGTCTGCCATACGATCGAGTTTTCCGGCGACGTCTGACGGCAAGTTGGCGAACATACGGCGTCTTCATAAAGCGTTAACCAAGGCTGGTTTTCGCCGGAAGGCTGACTAATAAGTCTATCGAATCCCCATATAACCTCAGGCTCCTTCGGCAAGGTTAGCGTTGTCGCGTCGATCGCTTTTGCGCGCGCGCGCGGTTGGAACGACTCGCTCTTGATATAGAGCAATAGCGAATCGAGTAACGCGTTCGACTCAGGAACGTTCTGAACGAGATCAAGCGCGTAGGAGACAAGCGCTTTTGCGCCTTTAAATTCTGTTTGACCAAGGTAGAGGTAATACGAATCGCGCCCTTCGCCGACGAAGAGCGGCTCGAACGCGTCCCCGAGCGGACGCTGCGCGAGATCGGGAGCGCCGACGCGAACGAGTCTGAACCATAGTTCGTCCATATACGCGCCGGTCGGGAACTCTTTAAACGCGTCCGAGTTCGCAACGGCGGCGCCGACTTGCGTGCCGAGCGCCCACCATCCTAGCGAGACGTTCGGCGCGCCGCTCGCCGGCGTGATCGCCAGGACGCGTTTGCCGCGCTTGAGAGCTTCTGCAAATTCAGGTTCCGAAGTCGAGACGATCCATGCGTCGGACTCTTGCGCTTCGGAGATTACCGTTACGTCGGAATAGATTTGCGCGAGCGGCGCGACGAGTTGCGGCGAGACGGCGTAGCCCTTGAGGGACCGCAATTTCCGCTCGGGCAAGATCCAGAAGTTCCATGAGTTAGCGGCGCTTTCGTTCGGCGCGACGATCTCCAGTCGCGCGGCGGCGCCGGAATCGAGTCCATCGGGTATCTTAATCTCAACGGTCGCGAGTTCGCCGACGAATCCAGGCGCAATCTCTTGCGCGTCGACGACGCCGGACGCGAACGTTTTTGATCCGTCCTTCGCAACGAGCGCCCAGGCGTACTCGCCGGCTGGCAGCGGCGCGGCGTCGAAATGCGAAATAGCGAACTTAACGCGTAGCGATTCGCCTGACATGATAGCGTGAGACGGCGCGTCCGTCTCCATGAGCAGCGAGGTTGGTCCGTTGAATTGCGCAAACTCTTCGGGCTGCAGACCATGCTCGCGCGGTTCCCAGAACGGGTTCAAATACCCTTGTGCGGCGACGCAGTCCCCTTGTGGAATCGAGGCGTCGACGAGGGACCAATATAGGTATCCGTCGCACGCAGGGTCGAGTCGCGCGGATTCAAGCCCGCGCTTCTGATAGATTCCCTGCAGCGTTTCCGCCGCCGCGAGGCACTGCGCGCCCCATTCTTCTGTCAGACCTAGTTTCTCGAGTTTCTCGCGCCACGCCTTAGCGCTCACAGGCGCTTTTCGCACGCCGGTAAAGCGCGACTCCATGCGCGGATCCATTTTGATCGAAAGATTGAGGTATTCATGCGCGACAACCGGGGCGTTGATCGGATCCATTTCACCTCGCGCCCAGGGATTGATGAAGGATACTCCGTTCGGACGATTCGTTGTGAAGTCGCTGTTCTTCCCGGGTTTATTATTTGGACCTCCGTCCTGATGGATAACGAGTCGTTCGGGGTCGTAGCGCTTGACCCAATTGTACATTTTTTCGTCGAGCGGGGCGCCGAGATATCCCTCGTTGCCGTAGGAATAAGTCGCGAAGGATACATAGCGGCGATTGGTTCTAAAGAGCTCCCACATTTCACGTTGCGGATTGAATTCAAATCCTTCGCACGGGACGTCGTGGTAGTACGGCAGTTCCGGCTGGAGTAGAATTCCCTTTTCGTCGGCTGCCTCGAAATATTCCGGCAACGGCGAATGGGTGTGGAAACGCATATAGTTGAAGCCAGCCGTCTTATAGATCGTCATGTGTTGCAGGAATCGCGCGCGATCCGCCGGCTCGATCAGATTGATCTGATCGTAATTATGATCGCCGCCGCCTCTGAAGAAGTACGGCCGACCGTTCAGATAAAACTGTTTGCCAACGATCTTTAGCTCGCGCGCGCCGTAACGTTGCGTCCAGCCGTGCAACGCGTCCCCGTTCTGATCGCGCAGTACGACGTCGAGATTATAGAGCGTCGGGCGTTCGGGCGTCCAGAGTTGGAGCTGGTCGATCGGCAATTCGACGAGGAACGCGCCGGGTCGAAACGTTCCGGCTGCGGACGACGTCTTGGGCTTCTTAACTTTTTGACTGGCAACGACTTTTCCGTCGAACGTCTTAATCGCGACGTCGAGTTCGGCAAGTCCGTCGATCGAGATTGGCGTCGAGCCGACCATAAGACGAGGCGTCGCGTCGCGTTCGCGGTCGTTAGGCGAAAGTTCGTCCTCGTAAAGAGGATACGCCTTGCCTTGCGCGTCCGTTCCCTTAACGTAGACGCGCACGGCGACGGTGTTCGTTTGAAGGTTGGTGATCGCCCAGACGTCGTCGACGTATACGTCAGGGGTCGCTTCCAATTCGACGGAACGATAGAATCCTCCAAACCGCTCGTTCACATTGAAGAGTCCGATGCGCGCGGGAACGTCGTTGCGAACAAGCGCGACGATCTCAGCCGTTTCGCCCGGCGCGACGAGATCGGTTACGTCGTACTTGCGCGCGCCGCAATACGTCTCGTAAAACGCCGCGCGTTCGCGATTGATCCAAATTCGCGCCTGAGAGGCGACGCCGCCGAGTTTGAGCCAGACGCGTTTGCCGCGCCAGCGCGCTGGAATCTCGACTTTCGTACGATACAACGCCGAACCGACGTATCGCGAGTTCAAGTCCCAATGTCCGCAATCCCAGAGGCAGTCCCAGGTTCGCCCTTCTCCTGGTTCGCCGACTCCTTGCGCTTCCCATATTCCGGGCACGGCTAGCTTGCGCGCGCTATTCTCCGGGAACGGATTCGCCGCCCAAACGCCGCCGCCGAGCGCAAGTTGGTGTGTAAACGCGCCCTCGGCGACGAAATCCCATTCTCCGTCGAGCGAAATTACGTCGGAATATTCCGATCGTACGACCGGATTAACGACCGCAAACGATTCCGCCGCGCCCCAATCCTCGGCGTTACTTACCGCCGGAAGAATAACCGCCGTAAATAACAGCGTCGCAAGGAACTGTGATCTTCTTGATAGTTGAGATGACATTTTTGGATTCCTATGGTGTAAGCGTTCTACGTTCCACTACTGACTAACTCGCAAGCCGTTCATAAACAGAATAGCGCCGCCGCGCCAGTCTTCCGGTGAAACTGCGTTTAAATCGACGACGCCTTCTTCCGGATTGTGAACTTTGACCTTTGGCTCGCGCCCCGTTTTAATATCGATTATAAAATCGTCGGCGTTTGGACGACGTTTGGCAAGCTCGCCGCCGTCCCACTCGCTCACCAGCCACGCCGTTTTGCGACCTTTTGCCGCGAAATTGACAAATGTGCGCACTCGCGCCGGTATCTGTACGCCGCGCGCGTCGGTCCATTCGGTAACAAGTTGTGTGAAGACCGCCGTCGGTCGACCATTTTCATCGACGAATCGGAAAGTAATCTCTTCGACGAGACTCTTCTGCTTCGTGAGAACGCGGACGATTATCGTCTTGGTGAACTCGCCCCTGACCGGATGCGTGTCGCGATACGTTATTTTCACGCGCTCGCCGTCGAGCGCTGAAACTACGGGCGGCGTCGCGATCGGCTCGCCGCCGTCCTGAGGAGACGAGTTGAAACTCTTAAAGACCAGACCGATCGGCGAAAGACTCGCGGACGCGGAATTTATCGCGGGCTCGTCGCCGACGCGCGGCGTGAGCGCGCCGGTAGAAGAGTCTTTCCCACCCCGTTTAGGGTAGAAAACCGCAATGCATTTATCGTCCCCGACCATGTCGTAACTGACGCCCGTCGCGTTCGAGCCGGTTTGAGGGTACTCCTCCGTTAGTCGGTATTTAACGCCCGATTTTTCGAGGAAGCCAACGTAGAGTTCGTTTGCGCCCTCCAGCGGCTTCTCGCGCGCTTCTTTTTCCGACTTCATCGTCGCTTGGCGCAAGACATAGCCGGTGCAGAATTCAAGCGCGTTAAAATACTCTTCGCGTTGACGATCAAATTCTTGCGCCGAGCTCGAGGTTAGTTCGAGCTTCGAGACGAGTCCGCCGTCGTCTGCGACAAGACCGGTCGGCGCGACGAACGTCAAGGCGAGTAAAAGAACCGTTAGCAAGCGTCGTTTCATATCGCGTTTCCTTGTAACTTCGTGTTATTCTCCCGTCGGCGCGCGACCGCTCGATTCCGTAACGTCGCGCAGAACCTCGGCGACCTCGTCGGTAAGCGCGTTTGACCCTAGTCGCCAAGTCCAATTGCCGTCGCTTACGCCAGGATAGTTCACGCGCGCGTCGTTGAGAAGTCCAAGGACGTCTTGAATCGGAAAGATCGTCAAACGACAAGGGGACGCGGCGACCGCGCGCAAGATCGGCGTTCGCAACCTCGCTATTTCGGGAGGCGCGAACGTGTACGAAGGCGAAACGCGGCGAACAGGACGCGCAATTCGCAAGAGTTCCGCCAAACGCTGAAGCGCCGTGCCCAAACTCGAATTAAGCGTCTCCGCCGCAACGTCGTCGGCGCGCGCGTAACGACGAACTACGCGAACGATCGCGTCATAGTTGAGCGATTCGAACTGGCGACCGCCGAATTTACGGACGTCGTCGAGCCAGCCTAAAATCGGCGCCGTGTCGTGCGTGCCAGTGTAGCCGACGGAGTTCGCACGCCACGAGTCGAGAGGATTGCGACTCGCGTCGGTAAAATGATCGAAGGAAAACTGAAACACGTTCATACCGGGCAACGCGTAGCGATCGCGCAACGCGCGCACGCCGTCGTTCATAACGCCGAGGTCTTCTGCGACGAACGAATCGATCGGGCATACTGAAAAGATCGCGTCGAAAAACGCCGATTGCGGTCCCGGCGTCCAGCCCTGTTCATAATCCGACTCGCACGCGCCGACCGACTCGAACGCCCAACGTCGTTCGCGCTCCCATGCGCCGTCGTCCGCGCCGCGAGGAAAGCTATAGTAGTTATAGAACCCGATGAAATGGTCGAGACGTACCATATCGAAACGCTCGAGCGTCTTCGTCATGCGACGCTTCCACCATAGGAAGTCGGTCGCAAAATGCTCGGACCAGCGATAAATCGGAGAATTCCAAGGCTGACCGTCCGGATTGAAATCGTCGGCAGGCGCGCCCGCTTCGCGCAAGACGCGCCCGTCGCGATCGATCATAAAGAGTTCGGGACGCGCCCACGCGTCCGCGCTCGCGCCTCCCACGTAGATTGGCACGTCGCCGAACATTCGCACGCCGCGATTATTGCACGCTTCTTTGAAATCTCGCCACTGGACGTCGAACGCAAGCTGTAAGAAGGCGCTGTAGTCGATGAATTCACGGCGCTCGCGCGCGAGCGAATCGAGCGCGCTCGACTCGCGACGACGCAACTCGCTCGGCCATTCAGACCAGAGGCGCGTCTTGTAAGCGTCGGACGCCGCCTCGAAGAGTAGAAAGTCGCGTAGCCAGAATTCATTTTCTGCGCGGAAACGTTCTTCAAGCCGCCTGTACTTTGCGCCGTCGCGCCCGGAACGATAGCGTTCAAACGCCTTCTGAAGACAAGGCGTACGCGACGCTCGAGCGCGCGCGTAATCGATCCTTTCAGAACGCGCGTCCCGCTGCGGAACGGACGAGTCGGTCGCGTCGACGCGCGACGTCAGGAACCACGCGGCGTCGAGGTCGGCGCGATCAAGCAGACCTTCGCGATAGAAATCCTCCAGATCGAGATAAAGCGTTTCGCCGGCGAACGCGGAACTACTCGAATAGGGCGAACCGTACTCGTCGATCGGATTGACCGGCAAGGTTTGAAACCACGACTGGCGCGCGCGCCGTAGAAACTCGACGAATTCGAGCGCTGGCGCGCCGAGCGCGCCCATGTGTCGCACGCCTGGCAACGCAAAGAGCGGCGCAAGAACGCCGGATGAACGTGACGTCGTCGACATTTCATTCCCTTCTTATAAGCGCTCCGGCTAGCGCGCGTAGTGTTGCCGGTCGCAATTATGCCCTAATTTCGAGCGAGCGAGTTTTTTTTAGTTGACGTCGCGCGCTCTTGCCAATATACTAAACGCAGGTTCGTCGGTCGGCGTCGGAGCGCGCAACGCTCTGCTCGACGACCAGACCGTTACCATTATACTCTTTCCTGAATGAGAGACAAATAATGAGCGCGTGATTTTTCGCCTTTTTGTTAAATGTAGAACGTCCAATTTGACGCGAACCTTTTTCGTGAGGATAGACGATGCAACTTATGGGAATTATTTCTGACACGCACGACGAATATGACAAACTGACAAAGGCGCTAACCGTCTTTGAAAATTACGGCGTCGACACAATTCTTCATTGCGGCGACGTAGAAACGCCCGAGACTGTTGAAATGTTAGGTCCATGGAACTGCAGACTCGTCTTCGGAAATCGCGACTTCGCGCGCGAAAAGCTCGCCAAGGCGCTCGACGGAATCAACGCAATCTATGCGCCGGACACGCTAGAATTCGAATGGTCGGGTCTGAAATTCTTCGCAACGCACGGCGACAATAAGACGGCGCTTGACAAAGCGATCAATTCTCAGCAGTACGACTTCGTATGCTCAGGACACACCCACGTTTACTCGTGCGAGAAGATCGGTCGCACGACCGTTCTTAATCCCGGCGCGATAAAATTCGGTAGTTACGTTATCGTCGACGACAGCGGGTGCGTCATGCATAACCCGGAATAGAGGGTTACCTTGTTGTGCCGATTGCGCCGCGCTCGCTCTTGAGCGGACGTCGCCTTCGGCGTTCGATAAATTATCAATACAAGGCGCCGAAACTGCTTCTATTGCGTCTTGCCTTCATTATTCTACTGGACTTTCCATTCCGCTCTCGGGAAAGATTTTCTCAACGTTGTCAATTAGGATACGCGTCCGGCTCGATATAAACGAGACTCTCAGGGTATTTCACCGGCGGACGCTTGCGGAGTTTATAGAACGCGTAGGACGTAATCGTCTTGACGCCCTCGGGTATATCGCGATAAAGCTGACCGTCGGGATAGGACAATAGCGTGTCGCCGCTTTTCGTAAGAAGCATATCGGCGTACGATTGATACGCAGGGTTGTCGCGCGCAATCTCGAGTAATCCGCCAATACCAGCAAAGGCGCCCTTTCCGATCCTCTTGACCGACGCCGGAACGTACGCGAATTTGAGCCCGACGCAGCCCGCGAACGCCACTTCGCCGATTTCTTCGAGACCGTCCGGAAGGTCGAGAACGCTTAGCGACGCGCACTCCAAAAACGCCCCGTGCCCGATCTGTTCGACGCCTTGGGGAATACGTATTTCTCGTAGATTCACACATTCGAGGAACGCGTTTTCACGAATTTCGCGCAGATTCTCCGGCAATTTTACTTCTTCCAGAGTTCTGCATCCGCTGAAGAGATTTCTCTCGATCGCCGTTATCTTCGTCTCCGTCATGTCTAGACGGCGTAGTCCAGACGCGGCGAACGCTGATACTCCGACGCTACGGAGCTTTTGGGGCAACACGACGTCCTCGAGCGCCGCGCAATCTTGAAAAGCTTTGCGACCGATTGTCAAAACAGAGCTGCCAAGATTGACGTTCGATAAAGAACGACAGCCGGCGAACGCATATTTATCGATTTCTACAACTTCATCGCCGAAAAAAACTGTTTCAATGCTCAGACATGAAGCGAACGCGCCTACGCCTATATGCCGTAAGCTCACCGGGAGACGAACTACCCGAAAGAAGGAACTCAGCTGCTTGAAGACACGAGGCGCTATATAAATGACCGGAACGCCGTCGAGCGAGGAGGGAATGACGAGCGTCTGGTTGTTATAATGTTCAATGTAGGCGGACTGATCGAATTCGGTAATGGCGAGACCGTCTAGAAAGCTATCGAATCCAAAAATTGGTTGAGTCATAACTGTCTCCTATCGTAGTACGTTGTGGTAAGCGACTGCTGTATTGTACTGGAGAAGAACAAAAGAGCAAGGTATTAGTCGCAAGCGGGCAAAAAAATTTCCTACGCTACGCGGAGATTCTTTTCAGTCTATTCTAACGCGACGATTCTACGCCCGCGTTCCGATTCGACATTCTCGAACCGCGCGAGCTCGCGCACGTTGTTCCAACGCTGGTTCGGCGCCTACCCAACGATCAATCGTTTCGATTCCGTAACCGATTCCGTCTACGCGCGCTTCCCGACGCGCCGACCTTTCTCATCACGTCGTCTATAGGAGAAGCGGTCGACCGTCGCCTGAGTCAGCGCTTCGAGTAGGAAACGAATAATAAAGTTCATTTTCGCACAGTCGACCTGACCCAAGATTGTAGCAGTCTAGCGAGCCGTCGGCGGCGCCGGCGTTGAGAACTGCAACGCGTCAATTCACGCGAAATTACGTTCGCGGCGCGAGATCGCTGGACTACAAACTGTTCATGTATTTAATAAATTCCACCTTGAACTCATTAACGTTGCCGAAACACTCTTCAAAGTTCTTTCTTCGCGCGTCTTGATCGTCGCGCGGCGCCGGCTTATCGCGACATAGTTTCATGAACTTGGCAAACTCTTTCGTTCGCTTTTTATAGCAGTAGTATACGAGCGCCCAGGAAAGCGCGTACGCCTCGCCGCGAAGGCGCTCGATCGCCTGATCGGACGCGATAAGTTCGTCAACGAGCGACGAATTGCTCGCGTTGTTCGCATAATGGCAGAATTCCATATAGCGAATAGGATTGATCGGCAAGACGCTCTTATACCGCCAGCCAAGCGCCGCGCTTCCGTCGCTCGTTTCAAATAGCATGGCGAGCCCCTCAACGTACCAACTTGGAGCGCCGCCTTTCATCGGAAGGAGACCGTAATTATACGACAACTGATGCGTTAACTCATGAACTATCGTTTCCGTATTATACACCGCGTTGTCGCGCGTTTTCAATTCGCGCGCCTCGCGCGTTACTTGCGCGCGCGTCATCGTCTTTTGACTCTTACGTCCGCCGTCTTCGCCATATGCTTCGACGCGCGCGCTTTCCAGCTCCGTCTGGTCGTAGATCACCATACGATTGATCGCATGAACGTAGAACCCTGCAGGTCGATTCGCTCGATTTTCCAGCTTTTCCGTCTGACGCGCTAGTTTATAAAGCGTCGCTTCAAACGCGTCCATCGCGGAGCGTTGTGCGAAAAGGAAGACGTACATTCGCTTCTCAGGGCGTTCGTAGTCGATCTTCATTTTACGCAAAAACCGCTCGAATCCTTCGGCGACCTCGTCCGTTAGCGCCGCGATCCATTCGACGTACGGATCGGACGTGTTGTACGCTATGATGAATTGGTCTGTAAGTTTTACGCGTCCGTCCTCAGGGAGTCGCGCTATTTTCAGAATCGAATTGTACTCGTGCTGAGTCGCGCCGCGCAAATGTTCCTCTTGTTCTTTCGTCAGTTTCTCGGGCTTAGCGCGTTTTGTCGCCTTCTCGCGTTCCGTCCTTTCGAGCTTTGTGTCTTTGCGCGGATTTTCGGCGCTCGATTGCGCGCGTCCGAGGTTGGCGCTCGCGCCGACGAACGCTTGCGTTACCAAAATGATCGCAACGCAGAAGGCGGGGCCGAATCGGTGAAACTTAACGATCATCTTCCTCATGTCATCCTGTTTGTCTGGTTGCAATCTACTCTAGAACTAACGGCGAAGGTTCATTCCTCTTTATTCCAAGAGTTAAGCCAATCGTCGTCCTCGGCGTCGACTTGCTTGTCGGTCTTTGTTTCGCTCTTCTTGACGTCGGGTTTAGACTTCGTTGCGGTCGCGCTAGACTTTGTCTCTTGCTTTTGGTTCGCTTCCGGCTTTTCAGTCTCCTTCAGCGCTTCTGCGCCGTCGGGCTTAGTTTCCTTTGCCGCGTCGCGTTTGGCGGAGTCGTTCGTATTAGCGGCGTCGGTCTTTTTCGGCGTTCGCTTCTGTTTAGCGTCCTTTCCTTTCTGTTTCGGCTCTTCTTCCGGCACGTTGTACTTTTTCCGCGCGAGCTTATCCGCTTCCTCCTCGCTCAATCCGTTCGCTTGCAATAGTAGCGACTCGACGTACACTTTGAGTTGCAAGTACATACCGTCCCAATCGTCGCCGAAGAAGTACTCAAACTCCATAACGCGCGCGGTATCGGAATACGCCATTCGCGGCTCCTGCATTCTGCAGTAGTATAGATAATACGCAAGCTCTTTCGGATAATGCTTATAGAGATAGTAAAAGATCGCCCAGGAGAGCGGATACGCGCACGGCTCGTCGTCTAGTATGCGTTCTAATTCAACGCACCTGCGCACTGGGCGCGCGTCCGCGCTATTCTGTTCGTACGCCTTGAATTCAAGGATGCGACGCTTATTAATAGGAAAATCTTTATCCGGCTTCCAGCCGCCGAACTTCGTCGGTCCGCACGGAGGTTCAAATAACATCGCCAGCCCTTCGATCGCCCACTTTGGATTCTCGCCGTCCCGAGCAAAGAGCCCAAGATTATACGAAATCTGACGCGCCGTTTCATGCACGATCACGCTTAGATTCTCTTCGGCATGATCGCGTTTGAGGATCTCGGCGGCAACTTCTTCCAGCGTGGTCTTTCTCGTTACGTTCGACTTCTCGTCGATCGTCTTGCTCTTCTCAACCCCGGTCATATCATAGAAGACGGAACGATTAGAACTCGTAGAATAGAAGCCGACCGGCTTATTTTTCGCGGCGTCAAATTCTGAACCGGCAACTTTTCTCGCGTACGCCTCGTAATCCTCCTTTCGTGAAAAGATCACGACGATCATCGGCTCCTCGATCGGTTGAATCGGCAACTTGAGCCTGCGCGCGAAAGTTACGTACGCGTTCGCCGCGTTCTCGACAAGAGCGGAACACCATTTGGCGTAGGCGTCGCTAACGTCGTAAATATAGATGAAATAATTCGTACAGAAGTAACGCGCGTTCGGTCCGAATTCTTCGAGCAACTTCTCAAGCTCGGATTCAAGCGTTTTAACTTCCTGCTGCTTACGCTGTTCCGCTTCGCGTCTCTTGAGCTCTTCCTGGATCGCGCGCTGGTACGCCTTTTCGATCGGCGTAAAGGGGCGCGTCGGTGGCTCAGGCGCAACGACGGTCGGCGGCGTCGGAATAACCGGCAACTTCTGCGCGTCGGCGTCCTGCGGAACGGCGACGCACGCGAAGAACGTGAGCGTCGCGACGCGCGCAATGTAGCGCGCAATTCGATTCGAAACGGAAAAGTTGGTCGTCGTCTTAGTTGGCATAGTTCAAATCTCCGTCGTTACGTCGTCCTCACAGTCGTCGCATGAACGTCTGAATATTCTTCTCCAGCTTTTCCCAATTATCGCCGAAGCACGCCTCGAAATCGGCTATCCGCTCTTCTTTACTATAGACTGAACACTCAGGCTTCTCCTGCAGTAGCCGAAGATAGGACGCGAGATCGCCAGGACGCTTTCTTTCAAGATAGTAGAAGAGCGCCCAGGAGAACGCGTACGACGTCTCAATATCGGCGTAATACGCGTCCTGAGCGACCACGTCTTTAAACGTAATCTTTGTCGCAACGCTACGCGCGTCATAAATCGACTTCATCCGTTCGTTCGTTGGAAACGCGCCGCGATAGACCCAACCGTTCTGACGAAGGCTCGCAGACGGAGTCTCGACGACAAGCGAAAGACCTTCGACCGCCCAAAGCGCGATCGGACCCGAGCGCTTGAAAACGCCCCGGTTGAACGCGAGCTGATGCGTCGCCTCGTGCACAATCGTCGCCACGTTATACGCCGCGTTCGGACGCGACAGAAACTCGCGCGTCTCGCTAATCGTCGACTTCTTACGTCGCGATCCGACGTCCTGCGTTCCCTCGACCTGAGAAAGGTCGTAAAGCGCAACTCGATTCGTCTGGATATTATAATAAGCCGATAAAACCTCCGGGTGAGTCGTCTCGACCGACGCGTACTTAATGAAATCGGCTCGTTTCGCAAAAATCACGACTATTAGCGGCTCAACGCGCTCGGTAAGCGGAACGCGACGTTTGCGCGCGTACTTCTCGAAAGCTTCGTCCAGATCGTCGAAGAGCCGCGCGCACCATTTAACGTAGCCTTCAGACGTGTCGGAAACAAACAGGTAGCGCGACGTCGCGTGCGTCCAGAAAGTCGCGCCGAACTCGCGCTGAAGCTCAGACGTCACTTTCGCACGCAAGTCGCCAAGCGTCGTATCAGGCGCGTCCTCGACCGACTCGATCGCAGACTGCGGAAAGACGCGCAACATACCGTTCTCGTCCTCCATCATATACCGACCCTGACCCGATTGAAACCTGAAATCGACAATCTCGCGCCCTATCGCTTCGAGCTCGCCGTTTGACTGGTCGTCGCGCGACGCTGCGTCCTTATTCTCATTCTCGACGATCGCCGCCTTCGGATCAAAGGGCGTGTACTCGCGCGTCGCGGGGACAGGACGGTTCAATTTAACGAGTTTTCTGCCCACGATCGGAGTAGCGTCGTTCAGTTCGTCGCGCGCGTCGGCGCTCTGCGCGCGCGCGCGCTCGGCGCCTGCGGTCGTGCGCGGCTCCTCCGCTAACGCCGCAAGCGGTTGCGCTACGAGCGCTAAGAGCGTTAGCTTGACCGCAAAAGTCGAAAGTGTCATATCTCTTCTCCAACATCACCGCGCGCGTTACGCTCGGACCGATCGTCGGTTTTGGCAAAATGTCCTTAAACCAGTTCCACGCGCGCCGACCACAACGAGCGCCGCGCGATACCTATCATAAAAAATGACGCGACAAAATCAAGCAAGTTTCAGCGCGCGTCGACAAAAAAAGAAAAAACTTTCGGCAAAGCGCAACCGGAACCTCCGACGCGTGCAAATAACGCGGATAGATCGAAACACATTTCCTAAGCTAGCATATTCTTCCCAAATAACGCAACCAGCCTAAGTTTTCATTGTGTCATATCGAAACATGTTAAATTTTGTCGATTTTTCTGTTTTTACACATACTATAGGGTAATGACAGAACTTTTTTTAAAAAAAGTCGTCAAAGACCTCTGGAGTAACGTCGCCAAAAACGTTACATACCGCGCATACGGTATGGACGGTCCAGCGTATGCAGAGTAGAAAATTGGAATGAATCGAGATGTGTGGAATATGCGGGGGCGTCTGGACGACGCGCGAGAAAGAGATAACGAGCGAAGTTCTCGATCGGGCGACCGACGCCATGACGCGACGCGGTCCGGACGATCGCGGCGTAACTCGCGCCCGATTGCGTAGCGGCGCGCCGCTTGCGGAGTCTGGGATCGCGTTAGGGCACCGTCGACTTGCGATTATCGATTTGTCGAGCGCCGGTCGTCAGCCGTTCTGCAACGCGTCGCAAACGGTCTGGCTGACTTTTAACGGCGAGATCTACAACTATGTGGAGTTGCGCGCGGAGCTGGAAGCGCGCGGGCGCAGGTTCCGCACCCGCACCGACGTCGAGGTCCTACTTCAGGCGTACGAAGAGTTCGGACTTGACTGTCTCGCGAAGTTCGACGGTATGTTCGCGTTCGCGCTATGGGACGCAGAGAAAGCTCGGCTAATACTCGCGCGCGATCGCATTGGGAAAAAGCCGCTCGTCTATCGTCTGGAGCGCGACCGACTCGTCTTCGCGAGCGAACTCAAGTCCCTGCTCCAGTTCAACGACGTGCCGCGCGAACTCGACCTCGTCGCGCTACGACAGTACCTAACCTACCAGTACGTCCCCTACCCTCGCACGATATATCGCGGCGTTGCCAAACTGCCGCCCGCGTCCTACCTAATATGGCGCGAAGGCGAAGAGCCGAGCGTCGAGCGTTACTGGCGCGCGGAACAGCTCGCTAATTTCCCGGGCGAACGGATCGCGAGTAAGGAACTGCGCGCGTTGCGAGACGAGCGCGCGTACGGCGCCGCTGCGCTCGATCCGAACGGCGCGCGAACCGACCTCGGCGAACTGACCTTCGACGAACTCGCGCGAGAACTAAGACGTCGCCTAGAAGACGCGACGCGCGTTAGAATGCGCAGCGACGCGCCCTTCGGCGCGTTCCTATCGGGCGGAGTCGACTCGACCGTCGTCGTCGGCATGATGCGCAAATTCTCCGCGACCAAAATACGAACCTTCTCGATTGGATTCGACGAACGCGACTACGACGAAACGCAATTCGCGCGGCGAACCGCCGAAAGATTCGGAACCGATCATACGGAATTCGTCGTTAAGCCGAACGCGCGGGAGATCATTCCCGAGCTCGTCGAATACTTCGACGAACCGTTCGCCGACAGCTCCGCGATACCAACGTGGTACCTCTGTCAGACGACGCGACGCGAGGTTACCGTTGCGCTAGGCGGCGACGGCGGCGACGAGTTCTTCGCAGGATACGATCGCTACAAAGCGGTCGAACTCGCGAAGTTCGTCATGCGCGCGCCCAGAACGATTAGGCGGCTACTAGCCGGACCCGTGCGCGCAATACTGCCGAATTCCGTTCGTCAACGGTCGCCGTGGAGGCGCGCGAGACGATTCCTCGAAACGATCGGAATGGACGCCGTCGAGCAGTATTTGCAGTGGATAGCAATCTTCAATCGCTCGCGACTCGGCGCGGCGCTCTCCGAGGAATATTGGAGCCACGCGCGCCGACAGGGAGACGAACTCGAATACGACGGCGTACGACCAAGCGCGGACGAACTCGATTCCGTCGACTTCCTCGCAGACGCGCTTGGAAAATTCAATCGACGCAATCCGACCTCCGCGATTAGCTTCGCCGACGTGCTAACGTACCTGCCGTGCGATATTATGACGAAGGTCGATATGACGTCAATGCGACATTCGCTGGAAACGCGCAGTCCGCTACTCGATCCGAACGTCGTCGAGCTCGCGCTTGTAACGCCGATTGAGTATAAATTGCGCGGCAGGGTCGGCAAGCGGCTGCTACGCGCCGCGTGCCGCGATCTATTGCCAGAGGAAATCGACGCGCGCCCCAAGACAGGGTTCGGCGCGCCGCTCGACCTATGGTTTCGCGGAGAGCTCAACGCGATGCTAAAAGACGCGCTACTGGGCGCGAACGCCGCGCGCTCAAAATGGTTCAACCAGGACTATGTCTCGCGTCTCGTGCGCGAGCATGAAGACGGGCGATTCGACCATGCGGCGCGACTCTGGGCGCTACTCGCGTTCAGACTGTGGGAAGCGCGAAATTAGCGTGATAAGCGACGCGTGGTAACAATTACGCGGTTTTTACCAAAAAGAGTAAACCTTTTTATTATGCAGGTCGATAGGAATAGAGGAGCATCCTATTGACGGACGCTTTCGACTCGCCGCTCGAAAGGACTTGATAGGGCGAGTCGCGGAAGGACGGCGCGCAAGCGTAAACGCGCGCAATGCGCGACCGGTCGCACGACCGGCGCGCGAAGGGAAAAGGATTGGTAGAATGACGGATTATCGCGAGAATAAGGACGTACGAAGACCTTTCGTGTCGACCCCGGATCCGCGCGCGTATTTTCCCGCAAGCTCAATTGAGAGCGCGCGACGCGATATGACGCGCTGTCTCGCGCGCGGCGAAGGCGTCGCTATTGCAACGGGTATTGCGGGCGTTGGTAAGACGCTATTGGCGCGTTCGGTTGCGTCTGAATTTGAGAGCGTCGATCTAGTCGCAGTCGTTTCGGCGTCGCGTCGTCTTAACGTTAAGGCGTTTCTTCAGCAGTTGCTCTTTGGACTGCGGCAAACGTTTGCCGGCGCAGACGAGACGGAGTTGCGGCTCCTGACGTTCGACTACCTTGAACATAGCGGTCACGAGCGTTTCGCGCTGATTATAGACGACGCGCAGAACCTCACGTTGCGCGTTTTCGACGAGATTTGCGCGCTCATGGATCATTGCGCGACGTCGATGCAAACGTCGGTCGCGCTACTCGGCTCGCCGGCGCTAGAAACGCGCCTAAACGCTCCGGCGCTCTTCTCGTTCCAGCAGCGCGTCGTGTCGCGATCGTATCTCGATAATTTCGTATCGGGCGAAGTCGGACGTTTCATTGCGCGCGAATTGCAACGCGCGGCGGTCGACGCGGAATTCACGGACGGCGCCGTGCGCATGATCGAACGCTACAGCGACCGTTCGCCGCGCGTCGTTGTCCAGCTGTGCGATCGCGCGCTCTTCCTAGCGACGGAGGCGGTCAAGGCGCGCGGTGAAGACGGCGAGGTTAAAATCGACGAGCAGGAGGTTGAAATCGCGTGGCGCAATCTGCAAAGCATCGCGCAGAACGACGAAGAAGAATACGCCCCGTCTGAGCGCCAAGAGAATAATGAAGAGAGCGACGTCGTGGAATTCGGCGAGCTCAGCGACGACGATGAAGACAAAGACTATGAACTAAAAAACTCGACGCAGAAGCGCGAAGAGACGGCGCCGCATGACGCGTCGAGCGTCAACTCCGACGACCGCGACGAGAGCGAAGAGGAACAGACGAGCACGCCAGCGCCAACCACGCCCACGCAGGCGAGCGCTACTGCAGACGCAACCGCGATCTCGCGCGCGCCGAGCGAAGAACTCGAAGAAGAGCTCGACGAAATACTCGACGACGACAACCGTGAAATTGACTCCGAATTAGAAGCGCGATTGCTCGCGAAATTAAATCAAACGCAAGCGCAACCGCAGACTCAAACGCAAACGACGCGTGAGAACCGCCAAGAGACGCCGCTTCAAGAGAAAGAAGACGAGACGACCGCTATGAATCACAATTACGATTACTCCGCAAAGTCGCAGTCGCGACGACGACGCGAACTCGACGCAACCTACCTGTCCGCGCCGCAAGTGGAGTCGTTCGACGAGGAAGGCGCCTACGACGCCGCGCTCTCGTTCGCGCCGCAAGCGTCCGCGCAGTTCGTCTCCAATCCGCCGAGCGTTACAAGACGACCCATTCAAGACGGAGAAGACGGCGCGCAAGAGTTCCGCGACGCCAATGGATTCAGCGCAGAAGATTCCGCGCGTTTCGCCGCTGACGATCGACACTTGGAATCGCAGTTCCAGCGCGCGCCGCAAGATTCGTCGCTACGAAATTGGGGAGACGCCGAACAGGACGCGCCGCGGTCGCTCGAAGAGCGCGCGTATCGACAGATCGTCGCATCATGCTACCGGTCAGCCGCCGACTTTCCGGCAAGCGAGCAGTATCTCAACGAACTGCGACTACTCGAGCAAGAGATCGCGGAAGAAGCCAATCTGATCCGACGTATTCGAAGTATCCACCTGCAACTGCGCGCCGCGCGAGACCCGCTCGCGCAAGGGCAAGCGAAGTAAAGTTTAAACGACCGCGCTAATATACGTCGCTAAGTTCTCGCTCGAAGTTCGAACGAGTAACTTGCGGCGTTTTTTATTATGGAAGTCGAACGTCAAGTGAAGGAATATGAAATTAGAAGTCATTTTTTCATAATCTCTTTCTCCTCAGAGGGAAAAGACTATTTCATTCAGAACTGACGGTCAAGACAGGTTAGTGAATTCATTGGATAGTTATGAAATGAATTCTAATAATAACTAGAATAAACAAACTTCTAGACGTCTATAAGAAACGCCTCCAATCGGCGCGAATATTGACGCCCAGCATTTCGGCTATTACAATCGAGGCGTTGCGTACGATAACGCGCGTACGTTCAATACCGCATCGTCAACCTTTTACCAGAAAGACACGCACGCCATGCACTCCAACTTCGCCGCGTTCCAATCGTTCCGCGTCGCGCTTGCAATACTTGCGCTGACGCTTTCGCTCGCGAGCGTCCATGCGGCGCCTAATATCGTCGCGCCGCCACGAAAAGCGCGTCCGCATTTCCCATTTATCGAGAGTGCAGAAGAAGAAAACGCCAAACGCCATACGTCGGGACGAGGAACGACGGCGCAGGACGAACGCGTCGCCGCCGTCGATAACGTAATAGCGATCGGACCGCGCGAGGTATACTTCGGAGACGCGTTCTACGTTGCTCGCGCGTCCAACGCCGTAACTCCAGGCGATTTCGTCGTCGAACGATACGACGCGCGCTTCTCTGACGACGTTATCGTTATTCTATCGCATGGCGACGACTCGTATCTATATCGATTTCCTTCGCTTCAGCTTCAGAACAGGTCGAAAGCGATCAAGTACTATGAAGTGGAGCAGACGAACCGGGACGAAATGAAACTCAACGCCGCTGTAATCGCCGAGACGCCGCCTATTGAAGATTGGGACGCAAGCTTTTGGCAAACGGCGCTCGCTGAAGTTCAAGAGAAAGGAGCCGTTAAGCTCGAAATACGCGTAAGAATGCCTGTCTCTTCTTCGAACTTCCGGTTTAAACGCTACAAATGGTTCGTAGACTCGATTCTCGTTAAGAAGCGTCCCGACTCTGAAATGGCTATTCTCGATTCATGGTATCGCAATTACCAAACCGCCGCCAAACTTCAGGAACAACGCAGACAACTATCAGCCCGAGCTCGAGCCGTCTACCTCGGGACGAACGACGTCGATCCCACGCCGGAAATTGGCGCGTATCCATTTCACTATTGCCGTGAAATCACGATCGACACGCTAGACGTCAACGTCTCGTCGCTCGTACAAGTAGACAATATTCGTCGGCTATCGCTATTCGGTTGCGCGCATTCTAACGATCGCGGCTTCGCAAGCGTGCGGATACCAATTATCGATTTTTGGAGGCTAGGCGCGCGCAAACCCGAAATTCAGTTTGCGCCGCAGTCGCGCGTGGAATGGCAAATGTTAGAGAATTCCTTTTCACCAGGCGCCGTAAAGGACGAAATTCATTTAGCGATACTCACGCAAGAGTATCTGGCGGCGCGCAATCTCGGCGCGACTAACGAATCCGAGAAAGCGCGCGCGCTAACTCAATGGCTTAGAACGCGCCCGTACCCTCAGAAACTAGCGTTCATCGCAACGCTTTACGCTAAATTGCCTCAGCTCATTCCAGAATTCCAAACGCTAACGAAAGAAAACGTCGAAGGAGCGTCCGTACGCGTAAAAGCGTGCAGTTCACTCGAATTCAACGACCTCGCTCTATACGAAACGCTCGTCGAGACGACGCAAACGCTCGACCCGCTCGTCGCGTCGGGGACAGATCAGTTTAAGTATAGTCAAGAAGTAGAAAACTATAAAACGCGCGGCGACGAAGCGTACAGAGAAGAGATCAAAACAAGACGGGAAAGCAGTCGGTTACCGCCTATTCTCGAGTTAGACCAATTAGCGCCGCACGCTAAACGGTAAGCCTAACGTCTCCCCGGCGCGAAAACAGGCGCCGCGTTGCGAAACGCGACGCCCTTGCAATACGCGCAACGTTGAAACGCGAACTACCGCGTTCCCTCGCTATAATGCGGCGAGACCGGCTCGTTGGCGTCCTGCCAATCCGCCTTCAATCCAACGTCTTTAAGCGAGAATCCGGCGAGTTCTTCCAGCCAACGACGTAGCGCTTTGCTATCGTAGAGGAACGCTTCGCGCGGATCTTGCGCTAATTCGACAGGGTCCGTTACGCCGAGCGCGCGCAAATCCGGCGCGACGTCGCGACGCCAGTTGCCGACGAAGACGTCGAGCCCGGCGCCGTTCACGTCGAACCGTCCGCAATTGACCGCGCCGTTTGCAATAATGAAATTCCGATCGATATGCTCTTCCAGTTCGTCGAAGAACGGATAGCGCTGACGATAGAGCGGCGATTCAACGTACGCGGGAAAACGATCGCGAATAAATTCAAGGTAACGATCGTTACGCCAGGGCGAAAAGCTAAACGCCTGCTTGCAATCGACGAAAAGATTGTGTTGCGCAAGATTATCCTTACCGCCGTGGATCTGAATTCCACCGAAATTGCCGCCCGACGCGCGATAGAACACGTTCTCTTGCATAACGACGCCGGAAATCGAGTCGTCGAGGCGAATTCCCGCCTGACCGCAAAGCGCAAAAGAGGAGCCGATATGGCGCCAGAGATTGCGTTCAATGACGATTCCCCTATACGTCGGGTCGCAATAGACGTCGATTCCCGCCTGGTCGCTGTACTCGTAAACGACCGAATGCACTTCGTTGCGCGCAATATAGATATCGTTGCCGTCGGTGCGGAACGCGTGGTGCGGGGAGTTGCAGATTAGGTTGTTAGTCGCGACGATTCCGCAACCGGTCGCATGGAGCGCGGGCGCATAGACGCGATCGATGCGGCTGAAATCGCTAACGTAGCAGTTGGAGAGGATATGTCGGCACGGGGTCAGATTCTCGCGATCGCCGCCGCTCATGCGGACGCCGCACGCGCCGAGCGAACGCAGACGCGAATTCAGAACCCCGCAGAACGCGCCGCCCTCGATAACAGCCGCGTGCCCGCCCATCTGCTCGATTACCCCATGATCGAAGAAGCAGCGCTGGCAGTTCTTCATGGTGATCGCGGTCTCGCGCCCGCACTTGAGCGCTAGATTACGGATCAACACGGCTGTCGTGTTTTCAAGCTCGATAAATCGTCCGTCGAATTCGTCGTATTCGACCGCGCCCGAATTGAGCGTCGCAAGGTCGGCAAACTCAGCAGGAGGATAGAAAAAGAGCAGTCCCGACTCGCGATCGACGTAATACTCGCCCGGCGCGTCGAGCTCTTCGAGAACATTGACGAAATAGTAGTCGAATTTGCCAGAGCCGTTCTCGTAGTCGAACGTTACCGTCTTGTTCTCACGATCAAGATTGAGAACGCGTCTGAAATTAGCCGCCCACTCCCACTGGAAGAGTCCGAACGCCCAGACGTCGTCCTTCTCCGCGTCCCCGGTAAGGCGCCACGCGTCGACTCGATCAAAGTCGTACTTAAAGCTAGAGCTCTTACTCGGCGCCGTCGCAAGCTCAACCTTCTCGCCGAATGAAACGCGCGGCTCGTCCGCGTTCGGCCAACGCGCGAGCGTCTGCGCTACGCCGTTGCAGTAGAGCGAAGGAATCGGCTTGACAGCGTTCGTCATTCCGTAACCGCGATTCGCAAGTCGACCGACCTCCGTTATCCCGGCTAACGCAAGATTCGAGACGAAAAGACGCGATTGAATCTCCGGTCTAACGCGAGAATAAAGAGCGCTATGCTCCGCGTCCGAGGACGAAGACGAACCGAAGGGCGCGAAATTAACAATCCGACGACCGCCCGTTAGCACGGCTACGCCAGAAGACGTCTCAACGACCACGTTGCTCACGCCCGTGAGTTTCGCCGTGCGCGTCGCTCGATACTCGCCGGGCGCTAGCTCCACGACAAAACGCTTCTTCTCGCCCGCGCTAGAAAGGCGCTCGACCTCCTCGAAAGCGCGCGACAACGTGCCGAACGGCGAAGAAGAAGAGCCGTCCCCCGATTCGTCCGAACCCTGGGGCGAAACGTAAAGATGACGCGCGTAGCGATCGCTCGTCGGTTCGCCTAACAGACCCGTGTAGACCGAAAGCGCGTCCCGCTCCAAACGACGAGCGTAGCCGACGACGGAGTCGTATCGACCCAACTTAACAAACGCGGAAGACGAATTCGGAAAGCGCGCGCCGAGCGCCTTCAGCGCGTCCGTAACCTCGCGCTCATACGCCGTCAGACGTTCCGCCGTCTCGCGCGCTTGAGCGCGATTCGCACGGATGGCGTCCGGCTTGCGCGTCTCAATGATAAGCTCTCGCGCGCGCGCCGCAAGAGACTCCAACGCGGTCTTCAGCGCGCCGTAACGCTCAAAATCGTCGACCGTTGGCGGCGTTGACTCGGGCTCGGTCGTCGTCGCCGCGTTGAGAACGGCGCGCAACAGTTCGTCGTAACTCGGCAAATCGGCGAGCGTAACCTCGTTGAGACGCTCGACAAGTTCAAAAAGGTACGCGCGGAAAATGAGCGCGCGCGCCGTCGCGGACAACTCCAACGTCTGCGCCGCTTCAAGATTACGGTAGTCGAGTCCGACAGGAATCGCCGAACGCGAGAGATCAAGGTTCGCGAAAAGCGCCGTCTGCGCAAGCTCGGAAGCTGGACGCGACGCGTTGCGAGACGCGACCTCCGCCGCCGTTAGCGCTCGATCCCAATACTCCACGCGATCGACGTACATTCGGTTAGAACCGACCCCCGCGCCGCCGAAACCGACGTTCAACGTCTCGTCCTTCAGGGTCGCGCCTTCAGGACAAGAGCATTCGCCCTGCTTAACGCCGTCGACGTAGAGCGTCGCATATCGTGCAAAGGAATCGTACACGACGACGACGTCGCGCATAATTCCGGCTAAACTCGCCTCAGACGCGCGCGCCGAATACGCGCCGCCAGTAGGACGCCCGATCTGAAAGCAAAAGCGCGATTCGCGCCAGTTATAGTACAAGCGGAAACCGTCGTACCAGCCGTTCGACACGTTAAAGACCATGCCGAGACCGTCGCCGTTGCCGCGCTCGCCGCCTGGCTCGTAGAGCCGTACGCGCGTCGCTACGGTAAAAGACGCGCGCCACACGCCGCGAGGAACCTCGTACTTTACGCTCTCGTCCTGCAACTCGCGCTCGACTTTAAACTCGCCCGACGCGCCCAACGCCGAGCTAATCGGCGCGCTACACGCGCACGCCAAAAGAATCGCCAACGACGCGAACGCGCGCGTTAGGCGCAAATGCTGATTGTTATGACTCGTCGACGCCATGTCTGCTATTCCTTCTCCTGTTCGATGGCTACGTCTATTAGGCGCGCCTCGCGTGCCGAGACGCTACAATCATTGTAACGACTCTTTTCAAGCAATCAATCACAAAGCGAGTTCAAAAAGAATTTTGTTTTGGGCGCTTGTCAAAATAGAAAGACGCAATATAATGTGCTCGGACATTTTGTTTAGACGTTCGCTTTTGGGCGACTCAATTTTGACAAAATATAAGGGTTGTTGTTAAGTAAAGACTCCTGTGGAATCGATCGGTCCTACGCGGCTAGTCGATCTCCCAACCTTGGTTAAAGGTTTAAATTATGACGATTATGAGTAAGGAAGAGAAGCAAGCGATCATCGCCGAATTCAAGCGTAGCGACTCCGACGTCGGATCGCCCGAAGTCCAGATCGCTCTCCTGACCAAAAAGATCAACGCGCTCACGGAACACATGAAGGTCAATAAGAAGGACTTCTCGACGCGTCGCGGGCTTCTCGCTATGGTCAGCCGCCGTCGCCGACTCATGGATTATCTGAAGAAGAAGGATCAAGGGCGTTACGTAGCGCTCAAGGAACGTCTTGGTCTCCGCAAGTAGGTTTGGTATGGCGTCGTCGTATTCTTGATCGAGTACGACGGCGCTTTTTTTGTACGCGTAGTCGACCGTTCGCCCGTTCGACTACGCTTCAGCGTCTTAAGGGACGTTACGCGCGCTCACAAGTTTAGTCCGCGCGCGCTGTCTATAATTCGACGTCGACGAGAACGTTCGCGCTGGGCGCTAGAACGCGTCGACGCGCGTCGATAATATTTGGATCAGCCGGACGAAGTAGGTTCCGGAGGATTCGCAGAAGGAAAAGAAAAGATAGATAGGTTCTACGTTGAAAACTAGAGTTGAAAGAAAGATCGGCGACGGTCTATTTTGGATTGAAACTGGAGAATTAGCAAAACAAGCGCACGGAAGCTGCCTCATCGGTTATAACGACAACGTCGTGCTATGCGCGACAACCACCGCGCCCTGCAAGCCGGGCGCCGATTTCTTCCCGCTTACTTGCGACTATCGCGAACGCGTCGCCGCCGCCGGTAAGTTCCCGGGAGGATTCCTCAAGCGCGAAGGACGACCCGGACTCAAGGAAGTGCTCACTTCCAGACTTATCGACCGCCCTATACGCCCGCTCTTTCCCAAAGGATTCTACAACGACGTTCAGGTCTTCGCGAACGTTCTCGCGTGCGATAAGCTCGTCGATCCCGACGTCGTCGCTATGAATGGATGCTCTACCTGCTTGCAACTGAGCCCGCTACCGTTCCAAGGTCCGCTAGGATCCGTACGACTCGCCTACGTCGACGACGTCTTTATTCCGTTCCCGACCGTTGAGCAACTCGAAGCGAGCGAACTCGACCTCGTTGTCTCCGGCAACCTCGACTCCGTACTCATGATCGAAGGCTTCGCGCGAGAAATGCCAGAGCCGAAAATGTTCGAAGCGATCATGACGGCGCACAAATATGTGCGCGAAATTTGCGAACTGCAGCTTGAACTCGTCGAGAAGATCGCGCCGGAAAAAATGTCCTTCGAGCCGCTCAATACGGCGCCGCTATACAACGCGCTCATGGAGCGATTCTACGACGAATTCCGCGCCGCGAAGAAGACCGAAGGCAAACTGGCGCGCGCCGCAGCATGCGACGCCGTTAAAGAGAAAGCGCGCGAAGCGCTCGTCGTCGAGACGCAGGAAGGCGCCGAAGAGCCGAATTTCTTTGCGCCGGAATATTTCGAAGTCGCGTTCAATGATTTCGTCGAACGCGTCGTACGCGATATTATTCTATCGCAAGAGCGACTCGACGGACGCGGTATTAAAGAAGTGCGCCCGATCGAATGCCGTATCGACGTTCTACCGCGCGTACACGGCTCCGCGCTCTTCCAGCGCGGCGAGACGCAAGCGCTCATTACCGTAACGCTCGGCACGTCGAAGGACGAGCAACGCGTCGAAGGACTATTCGACGAATACACCAAGCGCTTCATGCTAGACTACAACTTCCCGCCCTATTCCGTCGGCGAATGCAAGCCGTATCGCGGCGTCGGAAGACGTGAATACGGACACGGCGCGCTCGCCGAAAGAAGCGTCAAGCCCGTCTTGCCTGATCAGGAAGAATTCCCCTACTCGATTCGCGTTATTTCCGATATTCTCGAGTCAAACGGTTCGAGCTCTATGGCGACCGTATGCGGCGCGACCCTCGGACTCATGGCGGCGGGCGTTCCGATCGCGAACCCAGTCGCCGGTATCTCCATCGGTCTCGTCAAAGAAGAAGACGGACGCTGGATTACAATTACCGATATTATGGGCGACGAAGACCACTACGGCGATATGGACTTCAAAGTAGCGGGCACGCAAAACGGCGTTACCGGTATTCAGCTCGACCTCAAGACGAACGGTATCTCGAAGGATATCATCGCGCAAACGCTCAAGCAAGCGCGCGAGGCGCGAATCGGTATTCTACGCAAAATGCTAGCCGCCGCGCCGCGTCCGGCGTCCGACGTCTCGCAGTACGCGCCGCGACTACTGCGCACTAATATCGATCCCGATAAGATCGGGCTACTCATCGGACCCGGCGGTAAGACGATTCGCGGCATCCAAGAGACGACCGGCGCGTCGATCGAAGTCAATAACGACGGAATCGTAACCGTAGCCGCCGCAGATCAGGCGAGCGCGGAAGCCGCGATGAACGAAATCGAGAAACTGACCGCTACGGTTGAAATCGGCAAGGTCTACGAAGGCGTCGTTACGAGCATTCAGAACTTCGGCGCGTTCATTGAGATTCTACCGGGTCGCGACGGACTCTGCCATATTAGCGAACTCTCCGACGAATACGTCGACAATATCCAAGGATTCTGCAAGATTGGCGATAAGTTCGAGGTTAAAGTCATTGCGATCGACGATCAGAACCGCATTAAGCTAAGTCGTCGCGCCGTACTCAAGGAACGCGGACTCTCCGATCGACCGGAAGGCGCCGAGGAACACGACTACGAAGAACAAGATCGTCAAGACGATTACCGCGAAGAACGACGCGAGCGCGGTCCGCGCCAGCGCAGACGTTCGCGCGACGATTTCTAAAGCGCTAATCCACATATAGCAGTTCTCTTAGAGGGACGCGTCGACAGCGCTCGACGCGTCCCTTTTCTAATCGCTGGAACGCTCGCCGACATCGGAGTCAAACGTCCCTTTTTCTAAAAAACATTGATAAATTAGTCTCCTCTATCTTTCATCGCGCAATTTTTTTGGTAGAATGAACTGTCGATTATACGTAGGAAATGAATCGAACCGCGCGTTCGATTCTCACCAGTTGCGCGACGCTACGCGCGCGCAACGTAAAACGACCTGGAGTCAACTTCCAATGAATAAATTCAATACGCTCGTTGTCGGCGCGCTCGCGCTCGCTATCTGCGCATGCGCCGTCGTCACAAATGCGGAAGACGGTCAGAAGAAGGCCAAAAACGTCATTCTGTTTATCGGCGACGGAAACGGTTTCAATTCCGAAGCGCTAGGCACCATGTATCATCATGGCGAAGGACTCGGCGCTGAATCCTATCAAAAGTTCCCTGTAACGTTAGGATCCGCTACCTTCATGATCCACAAGCACAAGGACGGACGCGTCGAATGGGATCCCGTTAAGGAACCGGAAAAGAATATGGGATACGTGCCAGAGGAATTCTGGAAGGGTATGGACGGCGCGCGATGGCGACCGACGAATACGGAAACGACCGACTCCGGCGCGTCCGCGACAGCTATCAATACCGGTATCAAGACGCTAAACTCGTACGTTAGCATGGACGGTCAGGGCAATAAGCTCGAGAACTTCGCGGATCTCAACTACAAAGCCGGACGCGCCGTAGGAATCGTCTCCACGGATCAGATCTCGCACGCGACCCCCGCCGCGTCCTCCGCGCACAATATCAACCGCAATAACTACGAAGAAATCAGTAAGGAACAGATTAACGAACTGCCGCTCACCGTTCTCATCGGCTCGGGACACCCGTGCTACGACAACGGCAAAAAGATCGATAAGTCTGCGGACGACCTCAATTACAAGTTCGTCGGCGGACGCGAAGTGTGGGACGCCGTAAGTAAGAACGACGGCTACAAAGGCTGGACCTTCATCGACGACCGTCCGCAATTCGCCGAGCTCGCGGCGGCTACGCCCGATAAGAAAGTCGAACTGCCCAAAAAACTGCTCGGTATCTGCCGCACGACCGGCGACGTGCCGGCGATCGACGGATGCATCGAGGATCCGAATTTCACCGCGCAACATTACGGTCAAGAGGCGGTCGACTCGATTCCGACGCTCGCCGAAATGACGCTCGTTACGCTCAATATCTTGTCGCAAAATGAAAACGGGTTCTACACTATGATCGAAGGCGGCAATATTGACCACGCGAACCACGCGAACAACGGACCGAAATCATGCCGCGAACACGTCGCGTTCGCGAACGCAATCGACGCCGCTATCGAATGGGTCGAGAAGTACTCGTCCTGGGACGAAACGATTATGATCGTTACGGCGGATCATGAGACGGGTCAAATCTGGGGCGACGGCACGTACGACGACGTCGACGGGAACGGCAAATGGAGCAAGGAAGACGAATTCCTGGGCTTCCAGCCGATTCCGAAGACGGAAAAAGGTAAGTATCCAGCAGTCCAGTATGGAACCGGCAGTCACACGAACACGCTCGTTCCGGTCTATATTAAGGGCGCTGGCGCCGAATGCGCGAAGGATTTCATTCGCGGCAACGACGCTAAAGCCGGCGAGTTCTGGGGCTTCTCGGGCGACTTTATCTTCAATAGCGACATTTTCAATATTATGTCCGCCGCCTCGGGTATTTCGCGCTAGTTGATAATCGCGATTTAACCGTCGCTCACGTCGGGCGTTCTTATTCGTAGCAACGATTAAGAACGCCTTTTTTACAAGGGTTAAGATGATCTTTCACCGACCGCACGCGCTTTTCGCACTTCTGCTTGCGCTCGCGCCCTGGCTCGCGCTCATACCGCCGCCTCGACGCACAATTCCGCGCGTTCTCTTCGCGCCGCTCGCGTTCCTCTCGACGCGCAGAGCGCGCAAACAACGTGCGAGACGAAATATTTTGCAAGCGGCGCTCCTAACCGTAATGATTGTCGCGCTCGCTCTCTTGTGGTCCGACCCTCAACTCGCGTCCTCAAACGAACTCGAACGCAAGCGCCCGACAACGAGCGGCAAGACAAGCCTTGACAAACTCAATATTATCGTCGTCGACGCCGGCGAACGCTCGAACTCGAACGATCCAACTCTTGCAGAATGCCTTCGCATGGCTCTCGCGACGAACGCCAGCGCGGAGAACGTCGCGCTCGTCTCGTATCTAGAGTTTGCAACGACCAACCTTTCGCTCGAACGCTACAACCTCGTTATCGTCGCGGAGCTTTCCAGTCCCAATGCGAAGGACCTCGAAACGCTGCGGCGCTATCTTGCGCGAGAAGACGGCGCCGTCATACTATGGCATGGCTCCGACGTCGACGCGCAAGCGTGGCGCGAAGCGATAAGTAAACTGACGAACATACAGTTGGAATGCCTCGCGCTAAAACTCGACGACGACTCGACGACCAATGCAAAACGATTACCGCGTCAGGAAACGAACGCGGAGAAACTATTTAAAGACGCCTTTCCGGACTTCGAGGGCGCGCGCCTCGACGCGCCGCCGCTTACGCGCGCTACTGTATGCTACGGCGACGCTTACGTCGTTCTGAGGGACGCCGAACGACAAATACCGATCTTTTCACAGATTACGCCGAGATTATATTGGTTCGCCGCGTCGACGGACCGCCGATGCGGCGCGCTACTCGCTATGCCGGCGTTTCAGGCGCTCGTTGAAAACGTCGCGCTCTTTCCAGCGCGCTACGACGCCGAGTTGCAAAAAAAAGCTGGTAAACGCGTCGACTTGCAAACGTATATTTGGGCGCTTCTCGCCGTTGCGACTCTCGGTTACGCCGTTCTCGTTCCTAATCGCGATCGACGACGAGCGCAAACGCCAAAACGCTCGCGACAAGCGACGAACACGCGGACGTCATGACGAGCGGTTGTTTTCATGTTATTATCTACAATTACTACGAACTTTTCAATCTCATTGACGTAGAAACAATTCTCTTCATCGTGTTATTAAATAGCGCAATATCATGAGATAAGCAATTGAAGCGTGAAAGATTCAACCCGAAAACGCGGTCGTCGAAACGCGACCGCGTTTGTTCGCAAGACACAAGCAGTTACAACGTGTCAATCGAGTTTCGGACCGGCGTCGAGTTCCTCGCGATTGAGCAGTTCGAACTCGTCCTTATCGACGTCCTTGAACTTCGGCTCGAGCCAACGCGAATGCGCGTCATGACCTGTCGTCGAACGGTACTCGTCGTACGTAAGTTCACGCTTGTCCCTCATGGCGTTGAAGGCAAAGAACGTACGCGAACTCGAACTCGCAGGGTCGCGGCGCGTCCAATAGACGTTGTGATCCACTTTGTACTCGCCTATTCGATTATGCCAGCATTTAATAAAATATTGCGCGGTATCGCAAAAGACATTGTTACAAATGGTAATGTCGACCGTTTTCGCTTCTAGCTGATAACCCAAGATTGGCGTCGCTATCTTATTGGGGCGCTGTTCGTGGCTCCATTCGTATCCGCAATCGACGCAAAGATTTCTTTCAAAGACGAGACCCTCGACAACCGTTTCCGGGGAATTGAACCAAATCTCAAACGCCTGCTCGCAACGGAACATAACGTTGTCTCGAATGACGAGATTACGCGAGACGTCGACGTTAGGACCCTGCGTCGTCGTCGCTACGTCGTAGATTCGCGAAAATCGACAGCGTTCGACCAAGCAATCGACCGAACCGTCCCAGAACTCGACCCCGTTCCCGAACCGCACGCGTCTGCCGGACCCGCCGCCACCGTAAAGGTCCCCGCCCCCAATCCAGTCGAAGACGCAATTACGAATAACTACGCGCTCGCCTTCCCGAATTGAAATTCCGTGCGCGCCGGTGTGCGTAAAAGCCAACCCGTCAATGACAATATCATTGCCGACGCAGACGCAACACGAATCGCGTAGCGGAGCCTCGATCGAACCGTAGCGGTCGCCGGGATTCTCCGTGCAATACAGATAAACCCTGTGCGACTCCGTATCGTACCAGAAGTCCCCCTCTTGCCGTAACTCGTCGCGCGTCCACTTTTTGAACCCCGCGCGCTCGCGCTTATCGTACGTCGGCGCAAACTCTTTAACGGCGTCGTTCGCCGCGCGCGCTACAACTTCGCGATCCGTGAGAACGAGATTGCCGACGTCGGCGCCGAGTCCGAGACTGCGCCATTTGACTTCGCGCGCGGACTCCACCACGAAATCCAGTCGCGTTCCCGCCGGTAACTTCGAGCCGAGAAAGAAGGTTATCCGACCGTCTTCCGCAGTCTCTTTCGTCTGGAAGATCAAATCGTACTCGCGCCATTCGGAATCGAGCGCGGTCGGCGCTGTGAGCGTCGCGCCGTAGCTCGTCCACGGCTTGCTCGTCTTCATGAGCTTAGGAACGCTCGTGTCGAGCGTTATCGACGTCGAAGCGCGCATACGCAAGCGCAACGCGACGTAGCGATTCGCGCGTACGGGAAAGCCTTGCGTCGTGAGCTGCAAGTGCGTCGGCTTATCGGAGGAATTATCGCAAAAGACGCTGTAGCCGCTCGCGCCGTCAAGCTCCTCGAACCGCCTCGACTCGCAACGCGCGCGCGCGGACTCCTCGCAGTACACAAACCACGAGCCGCGACCGAAAGTCGAAAGCTCCGACGACACAGACTCAGAAGCCGCAAGCTCGACGTAGCTATCCGCTGGCGTCGACCAAATCGGCTCGGAGCCAACTCGACTCCATAGAGACGAAGCGGAAAGATCCGCTGAACTCATAACGCGCGGAGGCGCGCCCTCGCCGTAACGCTCGTAACGCACCGACGCGCCAGGCGCGCCCGAACGCGCTCGCAAACTCCCGCGCCACACTCTGCCAGCTCGGAACCGCACGACGTCGCCCGGGTCAAGTTCCGCTTCGTTCACGCGCGCGAGCGTGCGCCATGCGGTCGCGGGACTCCGACCGTCGCTCGCGTCGGCGCCGGAAAGCGAGTCGACGTAGTATTCAGTCGCGAACGTTAGCGCGGCACACAATGAAAACGCTACGACTAAGAGGAACGAAAAGATCAGCGTTACGCACAGGATTCTTCGCGTCATAATATCATTCTCCACATATGCCTCGCCCAGTCGACGACCGCGCGCCATTTTCTTTTTGACGCCGTGTCAAAAATTCGTATAATCGGTAGCGCGCCGACGCGAACGCCCGCGCAACGCTCATTATAGCGTTAAACGCCAAGAATTCACCCCCCAATTGGGGATTTAAATGGAAATTGCCTCATGTACGAATTATCGCTTGTCATTCCGGTTTATAACGAAGAGGAAAGTCTAACGACGCTCTACGGCGAAATAGTCGAGGTCGTCGACCAGCTCGGCGCCGAGCTCGAACTGATCTTCGTCGACGACGGCTCAACGGATCGCAGTTGGGAGATCATTAGCTCGCTCGCCGCTAACGACGCGCGCGTTAAAGCGGTGCGCTTCCGCCGCAATTTCGGGAAAGCGGACGCGCTCGACGTCGGGTTCAAAACGGCGACGAAGCCGATCGTTATGACGCTCGACGCCGATCTGCAGGACGACCCGAAAGAGATTCCCGACTTCCTGAGACTACTCGACTCCGGCTACGACGTCGTTTCCGGCTGGAAGAAGAAGCGGCACGATCCATGGCACAAGGTACTGCCGAGCCGCGTTTTTAACGCTATGGTCAGTCGCCTCACCGGCGTTAAACTGCACGACCACAACTGCGGTATGAAATGCTATCGTCGCGAAATTTTCGACGAGATCACGCTCTACGGCGAGTTGCACAGGTTCGTGCCGGCGCTCGCCGCCGCGCGAGGGTTCAAAGTCGGCGAGAAGGTCGTTGAGCATCGCGCGCGCAAGTTCGGAGTTTCGAAGTATGGGTTTAATCGCTTCATTAAGGGCTTTCTCGATCTTCTTACGGTGAAATTCGTAACGAGCTACGGTCAGCGTCCTCAGCATCTGCTTGGTACGATCGGACTAACCTCCTTCGCGGTCGGCGCGATTACCATGCTGTGGATGGCGTGCCATTGGATTCTCGCGCGCATTCCCTGCCTGGGACTCGCGGAGTACCATCTTAGCGGTCGTCCCGCCGTCGTCTATTCCGCCGCGTTACTACTCCTCGGCGCCCAGTTTCTAACCGTAGGGGTCGTCGCGGAGCTCGTCGTGTCGTACCAAAATAGAAAAGGTAGAGAATATTCTATTAAAGAGAGAATTGGCGGGAAGGAGGAAAAGGATCGTTAGAAAGATCGTTGTTTCTAAGGAGCGCGCGCTTACAAACGAAAAAATAAACGACGCGCGATGGGAAAAATCTTATAAAAGGGCTTTTTTCGCTCGATTTGACTTGACGTCGCGTCGACGGCGAAGTATAGTGGGAGCGCCGTCTGGGTTGACGGTCGGTTGAGCAACTGGTTGTCAGTCCTTATTCCCAGGGAATCGACGGAGCTTTTCCCATTCACAACGCCAACTCCATAAGAGGTGAGCGCGATGAAACAGGCACGATTCAAACTTCTCTTGGCGCCGACGCTTGTCGGAGCCGCGACTGGTTATTGCCTGAGCGCGCGTGTTCGTGTCGTCGGAGTCAACGCGCCCGCGCCTTGTATACCGTCTCCTCCGAGGCGGAGATTAAGCGCGATAGCGGTCGGTCGAATTTGGTTTCCGCGCGCTCTTAGCGCCCTGAATCGAAGAACGTGTCAACGCGTCTTCCAAACGATATACGGTCGTTTTCACCCCTTGGTGCGGACAGAAAGAGTTCCTCAATTGCAGAAAGGTCTGACGTCATGAAGCAACGACAATCCATATTAAACGTTTCGGCTCGTTTCCGGCGCGTCTTCGCATCGGTCTTCCTTCTTTTCCTAGTCGCGTCGCTTCAACCTGTCGTTTATGCGGACGACGGCGTGGCAAACTCGATGAGTTATTACGCAGGACAGCTAAAAGCCATTCCAGAAGCGCCAACCGCAGAAGACGCCACATGGCGCAGAGTTCCTAACGAGAAGCTCCAAGAGACGCTACAATTTCTCGTCGAGCAGCAGAACGCCAACTACAAGCGCATTCAATCATGGAGCGGAACCTACCAAAGAGCGGTAGGGGCGCCGATCTCGCCGAGACCGCAAGAAATCAAAGCGTTCATGCCAATTCCAGAGGAAAAAGAACCGCGTAGCTACGTACAGAAAGACGAATATTATGCCTTCTGCGATCTCAACGCCAATAAAACCTATGGTAAAAGCGAAAAACAGGAAGAAATTGTATACAACAGCAGCAGCAACGAAATTATTCAACCGGAATCAGGTTCTGTCGGTTCGAGTAATCTAGAATTCATCACGACGTCAAAGGAAAACGTCGTCTTTTACCATGACGCCAATTACGCGCCTCCGCCGCCGTTGGATTCGCCCACGAGCAAAGCCGTGAAAATGTGCCAGATTCAGAGTCCCAACTCGTTGTATACTGGGGTTCATAGCTCATGCTTTGACCCTAGATCATTCTTTTTAGACTCCGTTGAACCGCCTGTCAAGCGCTGGAACATTCTCGAACAGTATCTTCTGCCAACTCTCATGGGAAAAGAGGGCGAGGAAAAGAAAGCGGAACTGATTAAGGAGCTAGAATTATACGAGAAGGAAACTGACGGCGACAAATGGTACTGGCTTAATTACGGTCTGACAGGATCAGCTAACTTTAAGTACGCGTTCAATCGTAGTTCAGGATTCAATATCGTCTATAAAGTTACTGTCCTTAACGGCAAGCCAGAAGATTCCATTAACCTTGAATACGTAAAAGTAAACGACGTATATATCCCGAGCTCGCTTCTGTTAAGACATAAGACTCGATTCCAGCAAACAGACAGTGTCGACGAGTTTAACAGCTTCCGCTATCTCAAGCTAGTCGACGCCCAAATCAACCCAGAGATCCCTAAGGAGCAGTTCACGCTCGCAGCATTAGAGTTGAACGACGAAGTTCTCATCCAGAACACGATCGACGAAACTTACTACCATTACCGGGACGGAAAGTTAGTTCCTTTCGTTAAATTTGGCAGCTCAGAGCTCATTGTGCCGACAGAGCCAGTCTGGCGTTCGCCGACGCGACTCATCGCGTTGGGACTGGGCGTTTTTCTGGTCGTCCTTGCCGTTGTCTTTAAGACGCGACGCAAGCGGAGCGAAGCAAGCTGACGCTAGGCGTCGCTACGTGAAAGTTCGTTACGGAACGAGTCGAAGCTCCTTCGATCCGTTCCTTTGCGCTACAATAAAAGGTTGTTTATCAACGCGGGAAAGATCGGCGGTTGCGAAAACGTCATTAGGCGTCGCACATTAGGGAGCCTCAAAATGAAGAAGTTGAATTCGCGCATACTCGCGCCGATTATCGTCGCGCTCGTCTATTTCCCGACATTGCTATATTGCGCCTACTATAACGCGTCGAATCCCTGCGAGACGGCGAATATCGTCGCGGGCGTTACGATTCTGAAGCACGGTCGCTTCGATCTGTATCAGGTGAACCCTCCGCTCTATAAGATCGTATCGGCGGCGCCCCTCATGCTCTTCGACGTCTCGCTCGATGAAAAAGTCTACTATGAGCATACGACCCGACATACTCCCGGCGCGCGTCCGGAATTCACTATGGCGACGGAATTCGCGAAGCGTAATCGCGAGCGTCTTCGACTATATCTCTTCCTCGCTCGCGTAGCGTGCCTTTCCTTTGCGCTCGTTGGCGCGTACTTTTCATGGCGTTGGTCGCGCGAGCTCTTCGGGGAATGCGCGGGTTTAGTCGCGCTCGTTCTCTGGTCCTTCTGTCCAAATGTTATGACCTGGAGCGCGTTCGCGTTGCCGGACGCGTCCTCGGCGGCGCTTGGCGTTATGTTCGGCTATTACTTCTGGCGCTGGGTTAAGGAACCTAGCTGGCGCGACGTCTGCTGGCTCGGCGGGTGTTTGGGCGCGGTCTGGCTCACGAAATTCACTTGGATTCTACTCGTTCCATTACTTCCCGCAATGTGGCTCGCGTCCTTTGCGCTCGGTACGACTCGCACGCGGCGCGCGTTCATTTCGCAGTGCGCGCAATTATTCGTCGTCATGGTAATCGGCGCGTTCGTCGTTAATCTTGGTTACGGATTTGAAGGCTCTCTTAAGCCGCTCGGAGAATATAAATTCTGCAGTCGCACGCTCTCAGGCGACAAGGACGCGCTCGCCGACTATGATTACGAAAAAACGAAGGCGAGCTACAAGGGCGGCAATCGGTTTAAGGGAACGGCGTTAGAATCGATACCGGTTCCTGTCCCCGAGAATTACCTCGTCGGAATCGATCTCCAAAAGGTCGATTTCGAGCGCGGTATGCCCTCTTACTTTAACGGCGAATGGTCGGATCGCGGTTGGAAGCTCTTCTATTGGGAGTGCGCGGCGTTAAAGATCCCGCTCGGCGGACTGGCGCTCTTCTTGGCGGCGTGTTGTTTCGCGTTCCGACGCGCGCACGACGGCGGCGACCGGCGTTCGGTGTTGCGCGACGCGTTATGCGTCTTAGCGCCGGGCGTAACGCTCTTTGTTTTTGTGAGCTTACAGTCGGGTTTCAGTCGTCATTTTCGTTACGTTCTTCCGACGCTTCCGTTCTTTTATATCTTTGCTTCGAGCGTCTTTGCCGAGAGTCGTCTTCCGTCTCGCATCTTGCGGCGCGCGCTTGCCTACGGCTGCCTCGCATGGTTCGTTGCAAGCGCGCTCTCGGTCTATCCGCATACGATGAGTTACTTTAACGAACTTGCTGGCGGATCGCGCAACGGCTGGCGCTATTTTCTCGACGCTAATTTCGATTGGGGGCAGGAGACGTACGCGTTGCAAGATTGGCTCGAAAGGCGCGGGCGTAAAGACGTTATGGTCAAATTGCGCGACGACTTCGCCGAAAATAGCTCGTTTATTGTAAACTATCCGCAGATTCCAATCCTCGTCGATCAAATTCCCGAGGACATGACGTCGCTCTTGACCGAGGAAGCTCAACTCGATCTCCGCTTACGCGGTCCGCGACCGGGAACTTACGCAATTAGCGTCGAGGCGCTCAATGATAGATACGGTAGATACCGATATTTACAAGATCTCGAACCGATCGAACGGATAGGATACGCCGTTAATATCTACGAACTCAACTGGGACGAATGTCAGCGTTTGCGCGCGAAATATCAATTGCCGCCGATAACGCGACCAGAGGAAGACGGCGCTACGTTTTTACGTGAATTTTGCCAACGCGGACGCCATGCGCGCCCGATTCACGCCGCGTTTCTCTACTTCAGCAACTACGACGTCAAACCGCTCCAGGAATTCCAGCATATTTTAGCGGACGACGATCTGAACGTCGTTGAACGGATTACGCCGCAACAAGTTCGCGAAGGCGAGCTCAACCAATTCGACGTCATTATTGTCCCGGGAGGTCAAGCGAGCGAACAGACGCAAGCGCTCGGCGCGCTGGGAGCTAACGCGATTCGACGATTCGTCGAGAACGGAGGAGGGTATTTCGGAGTATGCGCAGGCGCGTACCTAACGACCATGAACGAAGAGTATAAGCTAAGACTAATCAATCTGCGCGCGCGTACAGACGCAAATTATGTGCCAGGAGTCGGAATTACGCCTATCTATATGCGCGACGCCGGGCGAGTCGATCTCTCGCTAACCGCAGAAGGCGAAGAGTTCTTTACCGACGAGCTTGCGCGAAAACTGTCCGACGTCTTCTATTTCACCGGTCCGTTCTTCCAGCAGGGCTACCAGTCCGATCTACCCGAGCCGATCGCATTGGCGCGCTTTGACACAGAGGTCGCCGACTACGAGTTCCAGCGCGGGACAATGCTCGGCGCAATTGCTATCGCCGCAGCGCCCTTTGGCAAAGGAACCGTCGTCGTAACGAGCCCGCATTTAGAGTACGACGCGAAATTCAATCCGTATTTGCGCGCGCTATTACAAGGCGCCGCGCGCGAACAACGCTCAAACGAAGTGGAATAGGCGTAACGCCAAACGTGTTTGAAGTCGCAAGCAGCCTTGTAGCGCGCGACGACCCAACTCAAAGGAGATGAAAATGACAGCCAGACGAATAGCCGTTCCAATGATTTACTGGACGACGCTAGCGCTCGCCGCGCTCGCTTACGTTTTGAACTCGGAATCCGCGCGCGCAGAAGATCCGCTCGACGAGATTAACGCGAAATTCGTCGCGATTCCCGAGGAAAACGATCCATGCTGGCAACCTGTTCCCACCGAACAAATTGTCGAAAAGCTACGTTTTCTCGTCGATCAACAGAACGATAATTTCAATAAGATCAAAACCTGGAGCGCTCGCTATCGCCGAACGTTTAGGCAGTATGCGTTCGGCGATCCAGAAATGGACGCCAGGTTGGACGTCCCTCAAAAGGTTCGCGAATATTTTGGCGTCTACAACGAGACGCTCGAAGTGGACTATGATCGTAAAAAAGAGCGTCTCTTTTTCGCAAAGGATCTAATCGATCAAGCGACGTACACCTTGGAAGGCGAACCACTAAGAGAAGACGAAATGCGGTCGAGGATCATGACGAATTTGAAAGCCGTCTTTACGCCGAAGAAAATGTTCTTGTATGAACGCGACTCCAACTTTCCGTATCCGGAAGGCGCGGAGGAACAATTCGGGAAAATGTGCTATATTACCGACCCTGAAAGATACGGTTTCAGCCCGATAGGAACCTTTCCTCATCCAAAATCGTTCTACTTAACTCAATTCGGCGGACCGGAAACGACGGTTTTCACTCATTGGGACTTACTCGAGCGTATTCTCATTCCAGCGCTCTCGGGCGAATTGGGCGAAGATAAAAAACAGCAGGAGCTCGAAACGCTAAAATTCCAAGAGGCACGCAGTGGCGACGTTACCTGGTATCGAATAGAACGCGAGTCGTCCAACGCCAACTTAGGTATGACGCTTGTCGACCGCATCGTTTACAATAGCGCTTCCGGCTATAACAACGTCCGCAGGGAGCAATTAATGAACGGCGCGCCCTCCGGAATCTCTTGGCAATACGAATTCGTCAAAATCAACGACGTCTACGTCCCCAGCAAAGCGCTCGCGACTTATCCGACCGGCGGCGGTAGTCGATACGGTTCGACCGCTGAAATTCTACCGAACTTCGTGTATTTTGAAATGCTCGACGGACAGATTAATCAGAAAATTCCCGAGGAGAAATTCACTCTCGAAGCGCT
>ONJR01000150.1 GCA_900318195.1 uncultured Planctomycetota bacterium | reverse complement strand
GGCGACGGCGATCAAGGCTGGCAAGCACGCGTACACGCAGAAGCCGCTCACGCGTACGATCGGCGAAGCGCGCTATCTCGGCTATCTAGCCGCGAAGCACGGCGTCTGCACGCAAATGGGCAACCAGGGTAGCTCGCTCGACGCGATGCGCCGTTGCGTCGCGCAAATCAAGGCCGGCGTCATTGGCGAAATTACCGCCGTCCACATTTGGACGAACCGTCCCGTTTGGGCGCAAGGTCCTAATCGCGACGAGACCATGGAGAAGTTCATCGCGAAAACGAAGGCTGAAGAAGACGACGAAGAAGTCCAGAAGGATCTCATCGACGAGAAGCAGAAGCAAGTAGCCGAAGCGCTCAAGAAGCTCGACTGGGACAGCTGGATTGGCGTCGCGCCGAAACGCGAATTCTGGCCCGGTATCTATCACGACTTCCAATGGCGCGGATGGTGGGACTTTGGTTCTGGCTCGCTCGGCGATATGGCGTGCCATACCGCGAATATGCCCTACGGCGCCGCCGACCTGAAATTCCCGACCGAAGTCGTCGCAGAATCCTCCGGACACGACTTCAACTCCTTCCCCGCGTGGAGCAAGATCTGGTTCCAATTCCCAGCGACGGAAAATCGCGGTCCGATCGAAGTTACCTGGTTCGACGCCAAGACGAAGCCGGACGCCGCTATCTTCGAAAAGTACGGTATCGAGAAGCCGACCGACTCCGGCGCCATCATTATCGGCACCAAGGGCGCCGCGTATAGCCCGGACGACTACGCGAACAGCTATCAGCTCCGCGCCGAAGGCGGCGACGCGCTCAAGGAAATCGACGGCGTCGAATGGCGTAAGGCGCCTGAAGACGAGCATTCCGGCAACTTTGACGCGCGCAATAAGCTCGAGTGGGTTACCGCGATTCGCGAAAATAATCCCGACCTCTGCTGGAGCAACTTCCCGAAATTCGCCGGTCCTCTCACGGAAACGATCCTGCTCGGCAACCTCGCCGTTTGGGCTGCGCCTAAGGCTGGCGAACGCGGCGAAACGATTAAGTGGGACGCCAAGAAACTGCGCGTCACGAACCTCGACGAACTCAAGACCCCCGGCGTCGCCGAACTCGTTCGTCCCGAGTATCAGAACGGTTACGAAAAGATCGATTGGAGCTTCATCGACGAGCAATAGTCTCGCGCTTACGCTCTAACCGTTCCGTTTAAACTCAGGAAGCGACCCCTTGCCGCGCGCAAGGGGTCGCTTTCTCGTCTTGAGCAAGCGCGCTCCGCAAGTACGACCTCGTGAAAAAAAAGAGCGCCGAACGCTTGCGTTAAGCGTTCGGCGCGCTGTTTAGTCGTCGCGGCGACGGAATCGTAGTTTCGAGCGTCCCGCGCTACCGTCGTTTAAATTGTGCTCTTCTCGCTCATTCTCGCGGCGTCTTAACTTCAACCTCTCGCGCGCGTCGCTCGATTCTTCACGTTGCTCGCGCTCCACGCCCTCGCTGTTGCGACGATACGCTAGCGAACGTCTGTCGCGCTCAGGAGAATCTTGCGGCGACGTCGCGTCCGATGCTGGATTCGACGCGGCTTCATGCGCGTCCATCGTCTTCGTTTCAGCGTCGCTAGTTTCCGACTCGGATTTCGACGTCGCGTTCTGCGCCGATTTGCCGAAGTACGCTTCGATCGCTCGAGGATTGTTGAGCACCTCCTGCTCCGTGCCGGAACACAAGACCTCGCCCTTGTGGATCAGATAACTTCGTTCCGTAATTGCCAAGATCTCGCGCACCTGGTGATCCGTTATCAGCACGGCGATGCCCGATTTCGAGAGTTCGCGAATTACGTTCTGAAATTCCGCGATCGTCTTCGGGTCGACGTTCGCAAACGGTTCGTCGAGCAGTAGAATTTTGGGATGCGTTAACAGCGCGCGCGCTACTTCCAAACGACGACGTTCGCCGCCTGAAAGACCGCCCGTGCCGCCCATGCCGACCAGCGATTTACGGACTTTCATAAGATCGAATTGCGTGAGCAGTCGTTCGCACTCTTCCTCGCGCTCCTTGCGCGAATAGCCGAGAAACTCCATTGCCGCGTAAAGATTGTCCTCCGTTGTGAGCGACCCGAACGTACAGCGATCCTGCGGCAGGTACCCCAGTCCGCCCTCGCGAACGCGACGATGCATAGCCCAACGCGTAACGTCAAGTCCGTTCAACATGATCTTGCCGGAATCGGAAGAGATGAGTCCGCAGGTCATGCGGAAGGTTGTCGACTTACCGGCGCCGTTTGCTCCCAGTAGTCCCACGACCTCGCCCTCATGCACCTTAAAACTCACTCCGTTGACAACCGTCAGCGACCCGTACGTCTTAACGAGATTCTCGACTTGCAATACGACCTTGCGCGGTCGCGTGTCTGCGGCGACCACGCGAAGTTTCGGCGTTATTGCAAGTTTCGGCGTTATTCCCATCGACATTAGAGCTCTCCCTGCTTTACGTTCGTTCCTTGATTTCTCGCACGCGAATACTACGAACTAGTTCATTCGTCCTCTAGCGTCGCGCCGTCGTCTTCTCCACGGTCAGCGCGCACGACGCGATAGCTACACCAGACAAACAACGCGGTTACAAAAGTAACCGAAAGCGTCATACTAATCCAGCCTCCCCAAGTCATCTATTCCTCCTAGCACTACGCGCCTTTCGACGCATTCTACTGATTTTCCTCTGCGGCGTCAAGCGCGTTTTCATTCGCGCTCTCGCGTTTCCAACGATTTATTGCAATAATTGAAAGCGCCGTTAAGAGCATAATAAGAGCCGCAAAAAAGGCTAGCGATAATTGCGCGATTTCATTATTTGCGACTTCACGAACGCGCGCGCCAATATTCTTCCACGCCCAGAAGC
>ONJR01000088.1 GCA_900318195.1 uncultured Planctomycetota bacterium | reverse complement strand
GCTGCTTTGTGGCGGGGGAAGCGTTGCGCGACCAGTCCGCGCCGCGTTAATTGTAATCTCCGCTCCGTTCTCGCAACAACCCGCGCCGGGTCAATAATCCGCGTTCCCTTTCCGCGCCGCGTTGCCGTTACGCGTCGACGCCCCCCGACTGAAGTCGGGGGCTACGCGCCGTTGGCGCTTTTGACCTACGGTGGGAACAGCCATTTATTCCGCTACATACCGTGCCCTGACGCAACGTGTCTTCTGGCGCAATATTACGGAATCGCGGCACAGTGCGCAACGTTTCTTGCGCTACTCGAGATCAATGAAATCGGGTTGACGCAATAAGGTGAATCAGCGACTTCTGTAGAAAAGCGAGCCGTAAAATGGCGGGGCTCCAAAGGTGCGCGTACGGCGCGGAAGGGGAATGCGGATTATTACCTCAATACAGATTGGTTGGTCGAAGGGCGACGGCGATAACAATTAAGTCGTCGCGTTTCATCTTATTTGTAAACTCGATCCCGTACAAGACTACTCCTCCAGCATAGCGTCGATCGCCTCGCGCGCGGTCGAATACGGACCGTTAAGATTCTCACGATTTCTAACGTCGCGAATAGCTTGATAATTGGATTGGTAAGGTCGTCATGAGGCGCATTCTTTTTGTACCATTGTAAGAGGACTATATCGCTTCCACCGTCATTTCGAGACGCGATTCCCAATAGCGCGCGCACTACGAGGCAGGTAAGCGACCAACGGGAGCGATGATCTCAGACCGCGCGGTAGCGCGAACCCGGATCCTACGCCGGCGCGTTGGCTACGTCAACTTCTTCAGGAAATTCCCGACGACGCTCACGCCCTCGTCGATGGTAACAAACGCGTTCGGGTCAATCTCATGAATAATCGCGCGAATTTTGGGAACCTCATACTTACTCGCGATCACCATGAGGACGGTCTTCTCCTGCCCGGAATATGCGCCGACGCCAGGCCATTTCGTAATACCGCGACCAAGCTGCCCCATGATTTCCAGTTCCAGAGTCGCGCAATCTTTTGAACTCGTCACAATGATCACGCGCACGTTAATGTTCTGCGCGTGCACTTTATCGATCATGAGCGATTGAATCGTCGTAAAGACTAGAGAATAGATCACGATCGAAACGTCGTAGACGAAGAGACAGTAAGAAAAGAGCAACACGTTCGCAAGGATATTAATCTGACCAACGGAAATCGGATAGCCCTTCTGCAGAACGATCATACCGATAATATTCATACCGCCGTCGCACGCGCCCATACGCAGAATCAGACCGAGACCAACTCCGCACATTAGCCCGCCAAAGAGCGCGTTCGCGATCTTCTCGTCGAGAATCGGCTTCTCCATTACGGGCACGAGCGTCATGAGCAAACTTATTAACGTAATCGCTAAAAACGTCTTAAAGATAAACCGACGTCTCATCATGCGATAGCCCATAATAAGCCACGGAACGTTCATAAGATAATAGATAATACCGGGCAACTCAAGATCCCAGAAGTGAAAGCCCGTTATTCTCTTAAGCTGCTCCGCGATCAATTGCGCGAACCCCATGAATCCGCCGGCGTACAAATGGAGCGGCGCCAGAAAGAAATTAAACCCAATCGCATAGATCACAGCCGCCATCAAAATTCCAACGTACCGTTGCGCCTCCAACTTCCATCGAAATTGCGCCGCCTGCGTCTCCATCGCCTGAACCTGATCCGTTATCGCGCTCATATCATTCGCAACCGTTTCCTCTCATTTCAAACTCCTCAGCAAGCCGCGCGCCCAAACGCTCGCGCTAACTATCCAACGTTCCGTGCCAGATCCGAACGTCGACGACTGGAACGTGAAGAAAACTTGCTATCTTCTCGTCGCTCCAGCCCTCCTTCCGAAGATCCGACGCCATTTCCTTGTGCAACCGTTGGCGCTCCTGCTCGATTCCCCGTTGTATTCCTCTGTTCTCTACTCGATCAAGTATCTCGCACATAGTCCTGGGTTCCTTATCATAACCGTACTCGGGATTCCGGAAAATACGGCGCGCTGTGAGTTCGCGCTCTATTCGGAAGGGGAGTCGAGCCAGATTCGAACGTCGACGACAGAAACGTGTAGAAAATTTGCAATCTTCTCGTCGCTCCAACCCTCCTGCCGAAGATCCGCAGCCATTTCCTTACTCAAACGCAACCGCTCCTGTTTAATTCCCTGCTCGATTCCCTGCTCGATTCCCTGTTTGATTCCTCTGTTCTCTACTCGATCAAGTATTTCGCACATAGTCCTGGGTTCCTTATCATAACCGGTCATAAGACTTTTAAAATTGAATCGCTCGTCCCCTGTAACGTATTCCATAAAGAGGCACAACAGTTCTTTGTGGACGATTTCTAGTTGCGACGGCGCGTAGTCGATCTTCTGACGCTTAGCGCGGAAATATTCGGCAATAATGCGAATATCGTTCGGATACTTACTAAGCTCTTCGTCCGACATACCGGCGAAATCGACGACGAGAATACGCGCGTTGGTGAAGAAAGGCGACATGACGCTCGCGACCTCGGGCGACATTGTCGCGCGATCGGACAGATTGAGATTCGTACGCCATGGCTCGTCGCCGAAATAGAGCGTCGCGGTAAAGACGGGCGCCACGCGATCCGTACCGACGCCAAGCCGCGCCAGCGCCAGATCGTCCATCTGCCCGCGATACGTAGCGCCGTCGTAGCCGACAATGCGCGCAGCCATTAAAGGATCCGGCCTCGACTGGACTTCGAAGCCAAACACACATTCCAAGCGCCCGTTGCGCACGAAATATTTCACCGCGTCTCGCGTAACGGAGCGAATTCTGCCGTGCGCTTCGTAGGCCGCCGTCATGGGGGCGTCGCGCAACTCGCGCGCTGTAACGAACTGCTCGCCGTTCGCGTAGATCGCGTTGATCAATCCCGCCGCAACGTCGCTCTTGGCGACCAGCTCGTTTTCAAGGTTCGCTTTTCTTGACGTCATGCTTAATGTCTCCTTAATAAGGACGCAACTGCTAACATTATACCCCAAAGAGCCGCCGTTGCCAAGCGCTTTATGCAAAAGGGGTCGATTTCTCGTAAACCCTCGGCGTTACAACTTGAAACGCGCGTCGTTGCGCGTAGAATATAGCTGTCGTCGCCCAACGGAGGCGCGAAACCAAGACCCCTAACTAGCAGGAGCAATTCATGACGCCGTTCACTCTTCCACGCGCGTGTCTCACGCGTTCCCTATTCCTGTTACTAGCGTTAATCTCGCTCGCGTCGTCCCGCGCGCTTGCCGACGCAAACGACGCGTCAGAGCGCTCGCACAATCGCGTCGTATGGGACTCGCCCTCGCAAGATTGGGGCGGTTCCATGCCGCTCGGCAACGGCGAGGTCGCGCTAAACGCGTGGTTCGATCAAGACGCGCGCGCGCACATACTCATTGCGCGAACCGACTCATGGGACGATTACGGTCATCTGGCAAAGGTCGGACTCGTCGAAATCGAGGCGCTCGCCGGAAGGCTCGCTCCGGAACTAACTACCCCGTTCAGACAGGAGCTCGACGTCGAATCAGGCGCGATCGTCGTTAGCTACGGACCGCAAGGGCGTCAGACGCGCGTTAAGCTATGGGTCGACGCGAATCGTCCGAACGTCGTCTTCGAGCTCGAAAGCGATCTGGAACTTGAACCGCGCGCGTCCCTCAAACCATGGCGCGTCGGCGACGGCGAAACGCTAACCGAACCCATGGTGAGCGATCTGTGGCATACGAGCAATAAATCCGAACGCGTCGTAATTCAAAACGATCGATTCCTATCGGATCAAGCGCTAGAAGCGAAGAATCGCGTCGTATGCTACCATCGCAATATTAAAACGAAATACTACGACGAAATCGCGCGCGAGCAGGGGCTCGACGAATTCCCGGAATTCGCCAAGGATCCGTACGTCGACCGCACCTTCGGTCTGCTCCTGCGTAGCGATTACGCAACTCGACTCGACGAAAAAACGCTCGTCGGCGTTAAGGCGCGCGCGCGACGATTTGAAATCGTCGCACACACCGCGCAAACGTCGACGCTCGAAGAATGGCGCGAGCAGATCGAAGCGATCGCGGAGAACGCCGACGTCCTCGAAATCGACGCGCGGCGCAACGCGACGGAAAAATTTTGGCGCGAATTCGCCGAACGCAGTTGGATTCGATTCTCGCCCAACGCCGCCGAAATGGAAAAGCTCTCCGACGAGGAACGTAAAACCGTCGCCGACGACGCGTTTGTCGTTACTCAAGCTTATGCGTTACAACGATTCCTATTCGCCTGCCAAGGACGCGGCAACTATCCCATTAAGTTCAACGGCGGACTCTTTACTCACGCGCACGTCGGGACGCCTTCGTCTCACGACTATCGAAGATGGGGTCCCGGATACTGGTGGCAGAACACGCGTCTACCCTACTATACCATGCTGCATTCCGGCGATTTTGAGTTCATGACCCCGCTCTTTAACCGATACTGCGCGCTCGTGCCGCTATGCGAATTTCGCGCTAAGAAATACCTTGGCGTGGAAGGCGCATATTTTCCTGAATGCATTTATATGAGCGGCGCCGTCTTCCCGGAAACGTACGGACGCCAACCGTGGAACGAACGCGAGGACAAACTGCAAGCGAGCGGATGGCACAAACGCGAATGGGTGGGAGGTCTTGAATTAGCGCTGCTCGCTATCCAGTATTATCAGTTCACGCTAGACGAAAACTTCCTCAAAGAAAAGGCGCTCCCGACCGCAAACTCAATCTTAAAATTCTTCGACTCATACTACAAAGTCGATCCACAGACCGGCAAACTAAAAATGACGCCCGCCCAAGCGCTAGAAACTTGGTGGGATTGTGAGAACCCAACCCCCGAAATCGCCGGTATTCGCGCCGTTACGCAAGCGCTGCTAGCGCTGCCGAAGGAACTAACGAAAGACGACGACCGCAATTTCTGGGAAGAACTGCTCGCCAAAACGCCGGAAATTCCCGTTCGACACGACGAAGCCTCCAATCTCGAAGCGCTCGCGCCAGCCGCGCGATACGCTAATAAGCGAAACGTCGAAACGCCGGAACTGTACCCCGTCTTCCCGTTCAGACAGTACTCCTTCGAAAAACCCAACCCGGAATTGGCGCGCAACGCCTATAAACTACGACTCGATCGCTTTTCGACCGGCTGGGGGCAAGACGACGTCAACTGCGCATACCTAGCAGACGCGGAAGGCGCGCGCGCCAACCTCGTTATACGCGCGCGAAACGGCGCTAAGTCGGAAAGATTCCCAATCTTCTGGGGTCCTAATTTCGACTGGATTCCCGACCAGGACAACGGCGGGATTCTCAACGTCGCCGTACAGAGCCTCGCGCTACAGACCGACGGCGACGCAATATTCGTCGCGCCCGCGCTACCGAAAACGTGGAACGTTGAGTTCAAGCTCTGGGCGCCGCGTCAAACGAGCGTCCAGTGCGCGATCGTCGACGGGAAAGTCAAAACGCTCAACGTCGAACCCAAAGAGCGCGAAAAAGACGTTATCGTATGTCTGCCTGAGTAAATTTCCAATAAGACTAAATAAGCCGTAACTCGCGGTAATCACCGCGCTCGATCTTATTGCAATAAGATCGGGCGCGTTTTACGTCAGTTGATCCCGTTCGGAAAATACTGCGTTAGAAGCGCGTTCCGATAAGCCAAATCACTCACCGCGCAAAGAAAATCGTCTGTGCGACCTTCTGAAACCATACGATTCTTGAGCGCGTCAAGGGACGTGTTCACCTCGTCGCGACCCTCGTCAAAGCCTACGACGCGACCCTCCGACGTATACAGCTTCTATAGTCTCTGCTAATACGCTCCTAACCATTCTGGCGCTTTCGCTTCTCCTTTCTCGTTCCGAGCAAATCGCGCTTCATCTCGCATATGTGCGGAAAAAGATCGGCGGACAGTATCTCTTTCGACGTGAGTTCGTTGACTAATTTTGAGATAACGCTCTCTTCGCAAGCAGACCGCTCGTTATAACTGCGCCGTAGTACCGCATTCGGCGCATGAGGTCGTCCGTGTTCGAGTTTTGAACCTCTACGTTCCAAACCGTTCGTCTTTTTCGCGGCGCTCGGCGTCAAGACGGATAGAATGACCGCAAAGATTCTCGTACTCGACTTAATATTAGAGCTTTCCACGTCAAGGACAAGCCCGGTTATCGCCTCGATGATCTCCGCCAACACGCCGTCCTATTAAAAAGCGATATTGACGAGCGAATTGTGTAAAAAGAGGCGCGCGCCGGTAACTTCGTCTAGCCGTTCATGGAATGTCATACAGTCTCTCCGTTCTAGTAGCGACGCGCCTACGCCGGTCGCGTCCTAACAACCACGACGACATTGTACTCTACCTATCGCGATCTAGCAAGCGAGAGATCGGATTTTCCACAAATTTGATAACAGACGCATTTTTCGGAGCGATGCGCGTTCGACGACTTGCGCGCGACAAACTTTCATGTAAAATGAGTCGAAACGTTCGTTGCGCGAACGTCGGCGTCTAGGAGACGGCGCTGTTCGCGCAAACCATAAACTATAAGGAGCTATCAATGAGCGACGAGAAGAACACGAATCCTTACGCTGGCACGCAGACGGAAAAGAATCTAGAAGCGGCGTTCGCGGGCGAATCGCAGGCGCGCAATAAGTACACGTACTTTGCTTCCAAGGCGAAGAAAGAAGGGTTCGAGCAGATCTCCGCGATCTTTCTGAAGACTGCTGACAATGAAAAAGAACACGCGAAAATGTGGTTCAAGGAACTCAACGGAATCGGATCGACCGCCGAGAACCTCGCGGCCGCCGCAAACGGTGAGAACTACGAATGGACCGATATGTACGAGGGATTCGCGAAAACGGCGGAAGAGGAAGGATTCCCCGAACTCGCGAAGAAGTTCCGTCTCGTCGCCGCGATCGAAAAGGCGCACGAAGAACGCTATCGCGCGTTGCTCAGGAACATCGAAACGCAAGAGGTCTTTAAGAAGAGCTCCGTTAAAGTCTGGGAATGCCGCAACTGCGGGCATATCGTCGTAGGCGAAGCCGCGCCGGAAATTTGCCCGACTTGCGCGCATCCTCAAAGCTACTTCGAAATTCACGCTGAAAACTATTAATCGATCGGCGCTCGAACCTGCGTAGCAGCGTGCGAGCGCTTTTTTAAGGAGTATGCAACTATGACTCAACTTTCACGTCGATCTTTCATTAAAAGCGCGAGCGCGCTTGGACTTGCGGCTGTCGCGTTCCCGGCGCCAGGACTAGCGCGCGAACTCAACGCCAACTCGAAACTTAACCTAGCGCACATCGGACTTGCCGGAATGCAGGGCGATTTCCACCGCAATAGTTGCGCGGAAGAGAATCGCGTCGCTATCTGCGACGTCGACGAAAATTTCCTCGAGAGGTACGCCGCCGAGATTCCAGACGCCAAGCGCTTCGTCGACTTCCGCGAAATGTTCGATCAGATGGGCGATCAGATCGACGCCGTCGTTATTACAACGCCCGACCACACGCATGCGATCGCAGCTATTACCGCTATGAAGCGAGGAATTGCGACCTACGTCGAGAAGCCGCTCGCGCACGACGTCTATCAGATCCGCCAGATGCAAAAACTCACGCGTGAAAAGGGACTTGCGAGTCAAATGGGCACGCAGATTCACGCGCTCGACAACTATCGACGCGTGGTCGAACTTGTGCGCGCAGGCGCTATCGGCGAAATCGAACGCGTCGACGTATGGTGCGGCGTCGTATGGGGCGGTAAGCCGCGTACGAACGACGACGTTAAAGTTCCCGAAAAGCTACATTGGGATCTCTGGCTCGGACCCGCCCCGGAACGACCTTTCCAGCCATGCTATCTCGGCGGAAATTGGCGATCCTTCTGGGATTTCGGAAACGGAGGTATGGGCGATATGGGATGTCACTTCATGGATCTCGTCTTCTGGGCGCTCGATCTACAGTATCCGACCTCCGTCGAAGCCTTCGCGCCCGTTAAAGCCGATCCCGATTTCGCAGCGCGCGACCTGCACGTAGAATACCTCTTCCCGGGCGTTAAGGGAACCGCGAAAACATTGCCCGTCTCATGGAGCGACGGCGACGCAAGACCTGACTCGCTCAAGAAATACGGTATTGATAAAGGCAACGGCGTCCTCTTCATCGGTTCGGAAGGCGCCCTATACTCCAATTATACCGAGCACGCGCTCTTACCGAGCGAAAAGTTTGCAAACTTCAAACGACCTGAGCAGACGATTCCAGCCTCCGTCGGTCATCACAAGGAATGGCTCCAGGCGATTAAGACAGGATCGCTAGATACGACCTGCAACTTCGAATACTCCGGTCGAATCGCGGAAACGATTCTGCTCGGAACCGTCGCGTATCGGTGCGGAGTCAAATTAGAGTACGACGCGGAGAATATGAAGGTTACCAACTGCCCAGAAGCCGCTAAACTTCTCAAGCAGGACGTCCGCAAAGGATGGGATGTCTGATCCGGTAGGCGATAATAGACAAAGCTAAACATTGCGGAACCCCGAAGGTTGTCTCAGCCCTCGGGGTACTTTTCTACAGTCGCGGTTTCTGATTACAAAATGAGGATCAGCCCGAAGTCGCTTTATATTCAGCGAAACGTCGTTCTTAACGTTTATCGTCTTTCCCGAGATTTATCGGGACGTCAAAGAGTAAAACTGAGCAAAACATGAGATCCAGTTTTTCATATCGCGTTTGTACGCGCCTATACCACTTGATTCTTCAGAAGAATCTTTCGACCTCATGGCGTTTTTTGTACAGTTACTTGTCATACCCCTAAGGTTCCTTTAGATTGGATTTTGGAGGCGCTCAAGGCTTCAATCAGACGTTGATCGCTTTCTTATGCGTTTCGTATCCGCTTTAGCTCGCAGACTTTACAAATCCGATTTCTAGCGAGAAGCCCCTTAAATTTCGTCGCGTCACGGACAATGCGGAAATGCCAGGACGAATGAGAATCGACGCGCTCAATTCAGTCCTTTCGCGTTCTACTCCGCTTTATTGGCAGTCTCTTCTAGAAGTTGTAGCGCTTTATTGTAGAAGTCTTCGCGCCGCACAGAATCTTCCGCGCGTTGGCGCGCATATTGAACGACGTAGTTAAAAACTCCCCATAGGACATAGCAGACGAGGGAAGTGGCAATAATCACTCCCAAACAAGCAATGAATTCTTCCAAAATTCTTCGCAACTTAAACCCGATCGAAAAGTAAGAATGCGTAAGCATACGAAATGAACTGAAAAGAAAGACGATGACTCTACCAACTATCGTCAATCCGCCAAGCGCTAGGCACAGAATCCTACAGAGACTAAAAGGCGCCGTCATCGATTTCGTTCTCTCACGCGCGCGCTGAGAAACAGAGTCGTGCGCGTGGGCGTCGTCTCGAACTAATCGCGTAACGAGCCGACGCGCTTTCGAGTGGAACGCCTCCCCTTGCGGAACCTCGACGGTGGGAGACGAATGATTTGAGGAAAATTCGAGGTCTGAGAAGAAGCCGTCGACCGCGTCGGTAGCTCGATGAGCGCTCTCAGAAACGATAGGAGGAACGGACGCCGACGCGTTCGTTTTAAGCGTAGACGCGACTCCGTTTGAAAATGGGGACGGCGCGGGAGTCGAGGAGGCGGTGGCGCTCGCTACGAAGAACTCTTGGAGTTCTTTAATTTTACGCGCGGGAATGATTCGACCAGAAACTTCCAGCTGGGCGTCAGCCGTTACCTGACCAGAACGCGCAAGTTCTACCAGTTGCTCGCGCGAAATTTCGGTTTTAATACCGCTCGGATGGACAATAACAACCTTTGCCATAACAACCTCGTCGACAAAATCAGGATACCTAGTAGTTCAGCGTAACGCCACAAATGCAACAATAGTTATTGTATCACTGTTAATCTTATCGACAAGACCAACTCTTGTTTTTATCAAATAATATCAATAAAATTCTTTGCTGATTGATAGACGTCGATTCAATTATATAAGTTCTAACACTTTCGTCGCTTCTGTCTATTCTAGCAGTTAGTCAGTCTAAACAACATACCGAGAAACTGTACCGCGATCTTGGGAATTTACTGCGCGCGCTTGAAAAAATCACGTTGCGGTGTATAATACGCAACGAGGTCGTTGAGTGTGCCTCAACGACGAACGGTGCGAATACGCTTGTCGTGTCGAACGCGCTGTGACGCGCATTGATTACGACTAGCGACGTTACAGACGATAGGAACAGGTATGTACAAGATCGTTACGAAAAAGGAGCTCAATCCGACAGTCGTTCAGATGGAGATTGAAGCGCCGCTCGTAGCCCGAAAGGCAAAGCCGGGGCAATTCATCATCTTGCGCGTCGACGCGGACGGCGAGCGAATTCCGCTCACGGTCGCGGGCGTCAATATTGAGATGGGAACCGTCAAGATTATCTTCCAGGTAGTTGGAGCGACGACGACCCTATTGAGTCGCAAGTCTGCGGGCGAAAGCGTCTGCGATTTCGTCGGTCCGCTCGGCGAGCCGACGCGCACGGCTGGCGTTAAAAAGGTCTGCATTATTGGCGGCGGGGTCGGTTGTGCAATCGCGTTGCCGGTCGCCGAGGAGTTCCATCGACTTGGCGCTGAGGTTACAAGTATCGTCGGGTTCCGCTCGAAGGATCTGCTCATTCTTGAAGACGAGTTCCGCGCGGCGTCGGATCGTCTCGTCGTTATGACCGACGACGGCAGTTACGCGCGTCAGGGCAATGTTACGGTTCCGTTGAAGGAAGCGCTCGAAGCAGGCGAACGGTACGATATGATCATAACGATCGGACCGTTAATCATGATGAAATTCGTCACGCTCGCCGCGCAACCGTTCGGCGTTCCCGTTACCGTCTCGATGAACCCGATTATGATCGACGGCACCGGAATGTGCGGAGGATGCCGCGTTACGCTTGTTCAGAACGGACGACGCGTAACGAAGTTCACGTGCGTCGACGGACCCGATTTCAACGGCTACGAAATTGATTTCGACGAGGCGCTCTCGCGCGGACGAATGTACTGCGACTTCGAACGCCGCGCCCGCGACGAAGCGTGCAATCTCTTGAAAATGGCATAAGCGGAGGGTAAAAAATGGCTATTATTCCGAAAAAGCACGAAATGCCGACGCAACCCGCCGACGTCCGCGCGCACAATTTCAACGAAGTCGCGTTAGGCTATACGCCCGAGATCGCCGTCGAAGAAGCGAAACGATGCCTCAATTGCAAACCGCGTCCGTGCGTCGAAGGCTGTCCCGTAAACGTTAATATTCCCGACTTCATTAGCCGCGTTAAAGAAGGCGATTTCGAAGGCGCGTACCAGACGATCGCCGCGACCTCGGCGCTACCGGCGGTGTGCGGGCGCGTGTGTCCTCAGGAGACGCAATGCGAAGCGCGTTGCACGCTTGCTAAGAAGTTTGAGCCTGTTGCAATCGGTCGACTCGAGCGGTTCGTCGCCGACTGGCACAACGCGCGCGCAACGGAACGCGTGCAGGCGCCGGTCTCGAACGGTCGTCGCGTTGCGATCGTCGGGTCGGGTCCGTCCGGTCTAACATGCGCGGGCGATCTCGCGAAAAAGGGCTATCAGGTAACAGTTTACGAAGCGTTGCACACGGCGGGCGGCGTGCTCGTCTACGGAATACCGGAGTTCCGACTTCCTAAATCGATCGTCGAGCGCGAAGTCGAGACGCTCCGCGAATTAGGGGTCGACGTCGAGCTCAACGTCGTTATCGGTAAGACGCTCACCGTCGACGAGCTCTTTGAAATGGGCTACGAGGCGGTCTTTATCGGATCCGGCGCCGGTCTGCCGAACTTCATGGAGATACCAGGCGAGGCGTATAAGGGCGTCTATTCCGCCAACGAATTTCTAACGCGCAGTAATCTCATGAAAGCGTACCTTGACCACCCGACAACTCCTATTATGAAGGGCGGCAAAGTAGCGGTCGTCGGCGGCGGCAACGTCGCGATGGACGCCGCGCGCACTGCGCTACGACTCGGCGCGGAAAAGGTATACGTCGTATATCGGCGGTCGATGGACGAGCTCCCCGCGCGCGCGGAGGAAGTGGAACACGCGCAAGAGGAAGGCGTAGAGTTCAGACTCCTATGCAATCCTGTAGAAATACTCGGCTACCATAACGAGTCCGACCCGCGCGACCCCAAAAACGGATTCGTTACCGCTATTCGGTGCGTTAAAATGGAGCTCGGCGAACCCGACGCAAGCGGTCGACGACGACCCGTCGCAATACCGGGCAGCGAGTTCGAGCTCGACGTCGACGCCGTAATTATCGCGATCGGCACGAGTCCCAACCCTCTCATTAAATCCACGACGAACGGTCTTGACGTCAACCGCAAGGGCGGAATTGTCGTGAACGAGGACGGTCTGACGTCGCGCGCGAACGTATACGCGGGCGGAGACGCCGTAACTGGCGCGGCGACCGTTATTTCAGCAATGGGCGCCGGTAAAATTGCGGCGCGCGCTATTGACGCCGCGTTGTCGAGCCATAAGTAGAGCGAGCGCGGCGCGAAAGTTATAACCCCCTTGCGCTTTCGGCTAAGCGCAAGGGGGCTCTTTAATACGCTATCGTATTATAAAACGTTGTGTTAAACAAAATTATAAACCGTTAAGGCAGTCGCGCCAGTCAAAATAATCGTTGAGGGAAGTCTTCCAGTCTGGTATGCGATATATCGCGTCGAGTTCAGCTGCGCGCGTCGAACTTAGAATAGTAAACGCCGAGCGAGGAGCTTTATCGCCGTATTCTTCGGACGAAATACCGACAATCTCGCGACCGCGCAAGCCGGTTTGCTTCAGGAGAAACTCCCCCACCTCAAGTGGAGTCGCGCGCGAATTGCCTGTCAGATGAAAGAGTCCACGCGCGTCGACGCGTAGCAACGTCTTGAGCGCGCAGAGGAGATCGAGCGCCCAGATCGGTTCGACGAGACGATCGTTGAGCGCAAAGAGCTTCTTCGTGCGGCAAACGCCGTTAAGCAACGACGCGACTAGATTGCCGCTAGAATATTGCGAAGTCTCGCCGAAAACCGAGGAAAAACGCAGTACGAGCGAATTCGGCGCCTCGGAAGCGACGCGCTCGCTTTCGAGCTTCGTCTTCGCGTAGACGCTCGCTGGGTTCGGAACGACGAACTCGTCGAACCCAGACGCGTCGCGAGCAATAGGCGCGTCTTCTTCGCTAGCAAAGGGTCGCGCGCGCCGCCGCGCGTCTTCCGGCGTCTCTGCGCGTTCGCACGCGTCGGGCGCGTTCTCTTCGAGTCGCGAACGATAGAAGACTTCGGCGCAACTGAACTGTACGAGCGTCGCATGAGAGCGGCGCGCCGCTTCGCGCAGATTCGCGACGCCATGCTCGTGCAGATTGCGCGCCGTATTAGGGCGCGATTCAAGCCAGTCGACGAGATTAACGCCGGCGGCGTTGACAATAACGTCGGGAGCGAGCTCCGCCATCGTGTCGACGACGATCAAACGCGAGCAGATATCGAAATCAGGCAAATTGAGCGGAACAATCTCGTCCTGAGACGCGTCGAACGCGCGTCCAAGATTATCGGCGATTCTAGCGTCGACTTTCGGCGAATTCCAATTCCTCACGAGCTCCGATCCGAGCGTCCCTTGCGAGCCGACGACGACAATCTTCATACTCTTTCGTCCTCCGAAGCGCTAGACCTGCGATTAGATGTAATCGGTAAAGAGCGCGCGTTCGGGGCGCGGCAACACGGTCGTGCACGCAAGGAGTCCTGAATCCTTGAGCGCGTTTTCCGCCGCTTCCACCGCCGCCTGCACGCTCGCGAGCGAACCCGTCATGAGCAACAGTCCTTTACCGCCCATCGCCATAGCGAGACTCAATCTGAAGAGCGTAACGTTCGCAGCTTTCGCGGCGACGTCGGCGGCGATCATAGCGGACACGGCGCTAAAGGTCTCGACAACGCCGAGCGCGCCAATCTCTTCGGGCGAAAGCGCAACCGATTGCGCCATAGCGGGAAAGAGCGCAGGATGAACGTTCGCGACGACGAGCTTATCGATCACGGAGGTTCCGCCTACGACGACCGCCGTCTCCATAGCGGACTCAACGTCCCCTACTTTACCGGAAAAGACAATAAGATATTTACCGGAACAGATCGTCCGCGCAATAATGAGAGTCGTATTAGCGGCCTTCATTAACGCGTCTTGAACCTGATATCCGACGCCGATACTCGAAAGCTCAATTGCGCCGACGGAAGCGTTATTTGTCATGATTCTGTCCTTTTTACTCGGTATGAACGCGGCGCGGCGCCGCATTTCGATCACACTCCGTCAATTTTAACTGCGGACTCGCGTCGCGTCAAGAGCGCGCGCGCTAAAAGTCTTGCGTAACGCGTAAAAGCCGGCAAACGCGCGGGTCTTAACGAATATAACGCGCAACTTTATTTACAGAAGCGACGCGAGCGCCTTATAGGCTGACGCGGCGACGTTCTCGGGCGTCGTAACGACATTCGTCGGAGCGCCGTTGCGCCATGCGAGAAGTACCCGCGCGACTTTCTCAAGCGTCGACTTCGACATATCGTCGCAAATAGAGGCCATAGCGCTCGGATATACAATCCTCTTATCAATATTCTGCCGCCGCATACGATCGACGAGTTTCCATTCGGTGCCGATAATGAGCGTCTCTCCCGGCTCGGCGTCGGCGACGACCTGGAGTAATTTCGTGGTCGAGCCGTACCCGTCGCTTAACTCGACGATCTCGCGCGGCGCCTCGGGATGCACCCAGAATTTCGCGTTCGGATACTTCGTCTTGAGTTCGGAAATAACGGCGGCAGAAAATTTCTGGTGGATCGGACAGTATCCGTCCCAGAGAATGGCTTTAGCGCGTTGCAGAGCCTCCGGACTATTGCCGCCTAGCGTCTCGTTCGGGGTCCAAGTAACGATTTCTTCGGGCTTGAATCCTAACGCGAGACACGTCGTGCGTCCTAGTCTCGAATCGGGCATAAACATTAATTTCGGTCGTTTCAAGATAGCGTCGCGCACGACCTTTTCGGCGTTGGCGGAGGTGCACACGGCGCCGTCGCGATCGCCGCAGAACGCTTTGGTTGCGGCGGAGGAATTCACGTAGGTAATAGGCGTGAATTCACTGACGTCGACAAGGTGTGCGAGCTGTCGTTCCCAGTCGATCGCCTGTTCGTAGGTAATCATATCGGCCATCGGACAACCTGCGGTCGTATCGGGCGCAATTACGAGCGCGCGGCGTCCGTTGCGCGCGGCAAGCTTCTCGGGCGCGTTCATGAGAATATCGGCGGTCTCTAGCATGAAGTGAACGCCGCAAAAGAGCAACGCTTCCGCGTTCGAAGCGGCCGCTTTCTTAGCGAGCGCAAGACTATCGCCGACCTCGTCCGCTAGCCCAACGACCTCGTCGGGCGCATAGTAATGAGCCATAATAGCGAGTCTCGATCCCGCCTCTTGACGTATCGTCTCAATAACGTCGAGTAGTTCTCTTTCCGACGACTCTTCGGTAACACGCAACTCTTTCATAACGTTCTCTCCAGTAATCATTGGTTTTTCGAACAACACACAGCGCAACCGCTGCGCATTCGCGCGGTTATGCCATTCCCTGCTCTTCGTACCAGCGCGCGGCGGCGGCGAACTGAAGCGCCAAATCGTCTTTCAACTCGACCCCGAGCTGGTCGCGCGCCTTCGCGCTACTGCAGATCCACGGACCTCGCAACGCTTCGACCGATTTATTCCAGTCGAAAGACGGAACGCAATGGAAGATACTTTTAACGAACTCGCCCCACGCGCCCGCGCCCAAAACGCCAAGCGGCGGGATCTTAAAGATTCGCATTTTCTCGCGACCATACGCGCGCCCGACAAAGCGTCCAAACTCAGAAAATCGAATCGGTCGAGGGGACGACGCGAAATAGATTCCGACGCCGGAACAGCGCTCCGGCGCGTCGGCGATCAGTTCGAGCGAATTCGGGGTCAATCGCTCGCCGCAGTCAACGCTCGCGAGGAGAACGTCGACCAGATCGTCGACGTAAACAAAGGAGTAAAATCGATCTTTCCAGCCCGGGACGACGAAATTACCGCGCCGCTTCGCCATAGCGTAAAGTTTCGCGGAAACAAGATCGCCTTCGCCGAAGACGTAAGGAGGACGCACAATGGTAATCGGCGTCTCGAGCGCGTAGGTCAATAACGCCTGTTCCGCGTCGTATTTACTGCGTCCGTAGGACGAAATCGGTCGCGGCGCGTCCGTCTCGCGCATTAGCCGATTCGCACCGTAGCGCTCGTTCGCGTCGGTTGGCTCGGCGCGCGGCGCTCTGCCGGCGCTCGCGAGCGACGAGACGTATACGAGCGTAGGAACGCGATCGGCGCGGCGACACGCGTCCGCAATTGCGCGCGTTCCCCGAACGTTCACGCGCTGGAAATCGCCGCGCTTTTGCTCGCGCGTAAGCCCTGCTAGATGCAGAACGGCGTCGCACTCGCGCACGCCGCGCGCGATCGCGTCCTCGCAGAAAAGATCGCCCACGATAATCTCCGCGCCGAGCGCTTGCAAGTCGGCGGCGCGCGCTTCCGAGCGTACAAGTAGTCGCACGCGCGCGCCGCTGTGAAGTAGGCGTTGCGCTAAACGTCGTCCGATGAATCCGGTTGCGCCGGTTACAAAGTATGTCTGTGCCATTTTGAAGCGCGTTGTTAAGGTTGTGCGTTGGCGTCAAGCTCGCGAATCCAAGTCGGCACGGGCACGATCTTGCCTTGTTTATTAACGGTCGCGAGTCGAATGCGTCCTGTCGCGAGTAGTTCGGAGCCGCGATATAGCTCGTGCTCGTGTTCGAGACTCGCCTTGGAGATTCGCGCCACTCGCGTTTTAAGCGTGAGCACGTCGTCGTAATGCGCCGGCTTAATATAGGAGCATTCCGCTTTGACGACGACCATCATTGTCTGATTCTCTTCCACTTCGCGGTAACTAACGCCGGTCGCTTCGCGCAGTAGTTCGGTGCGTCCCATTTCAAAGTAGGTGAAATAGTTGCCATGATACACGACCCCCATCTGATCGGTTTCCTGATAGCGAACGCGAAATTGGATAACGCTCTCACGACCGACGGACGACGCGCCGACGTGCGCGCTTGAAACCGACCCTGAACCGGTATTGGCGTTGACTTTGGACTCGATTGCTTCACTCATGATTGTTATGCGCGGCGCGCGCGACGAAATAAAGGGAATAGTGCGTTATTCTTTGTCCTTATCGGACTCTGACTCTGACTCAGACTTGCTCTTCTTCTTTTTCTTCTCGTCCTCCTCTTCTTCCTCAAACTCGAAAAGCGAGGGACCGCCTAGCGCGTCGAAGATTGCGAAGAAATTCAGCATACCGGCGGTCATCGTATAGAGAAGTCCGACGTCGAGCCATGAATTCAAGCGGGCGGCGATTTCGTTTTGCGTCGGCTGGTTCGCGCGACTGTGGTATTCAGCCGGCAATTGCGGAGGCGCAAATGCGAGCGCGCGAACCGAATAGTCCTTCTCCTGCTCGTAACTCTCGTCGAGGTTCGCGTCTTTCGCCGCGCGATACTGCGCGAGCGCAGGAATCGCGTAGAAACCAACCCCGGATTGCGGAATGAACGCCAAGCGCAGGTCGCCCGGTCGCCAAGAGCAATACACGTTGCGCGCGAGATAGAGCCGCTTAACGCCGTCGTCGGGAGACGTCACGTAGTAGCTACCCATCGCAATCCCGGCAAGCGCTAGCAGCCACACGGAAAGACCAAAAATAGCGCCCTTGAAATAACGGCGTTGATAGACGTGCCCCATGCCTGGAACAAGCCACGCGAGCAAGCCCGCCACATAACGATTGCGTAAGTCGACGTCCTTCTTCTCGCTCGCGCGCGCGTCCTCGCGCTTAGAACTCGTTTCTTTCTGTTCCGATTTCACGTGTCTCTCGCTCCGTTACGACTCTATCTTACGTTGTCGCCGCCACTCGACGACTGACTATATTATAACGGAAACCGCTACTTGGTAAACGGCGACCGCGAAAAAAGCTCGCGATTACGCAGAAACAAAAAAGCGCTCGAGAATCTTGAACTCTCGAACGCTTACTAGTCGGGGCGACACGATTCGAACGTGCGACCCTCTGCTCCCAAAGCAGATGCGCTAGCCAGGCTGCGCTACGCCCCGAGCGTCGACGTTAGTCGAACAACGTATTTTCCTATTGTACCATACAAAGTCGATTTGACAAGGGGTCTTCAGATGAAATCCTCGTGCCTCATGACGCCAGATTCCTCCTCGACTTCCGCGTGCGTCTGCCAGCGCCAGCGTCGCGTAGGACGACGCTTCTCTTCCCGCACGCCGTAACGCGGCTGCGCCTTGAAACCGAAAAGCTCTTTAAGACGATCCCAGAAGTTCTTTGGCAACTGATACTCCACTTCCACGATCTCGTACGGCTTCTCCGCTTCTAGATACAGCTTGCGAACAGAAATCTTCGGACCGAACTCGCCGCCGCAAACGCTACACGGGAGCTCGTTTTTCGGCGCGCGAACCGCATGCCCGCAACTCTTGCAAATATAGCGATACTCCCAAGGGCCGTATCCGTATCGTTTTTCTTTCATAACGCGCGCCTTTGCACTCCTACCGTAAAAGTTACGCTTGCGCGGCGGTCGCGCCGACGCAAAATGCTTATCAATCTCCTACATTATACACCGAATTCGCCGTTCTGGCGACTTTTCATTAAAAGTTTGTCGAAATAATCGCGTCGAGCGACCGCGCGCCCCTAAACGGCGACGGCGCGCTACGCCGACCACGCGATCGTGGCGACTTGATCGATCTGCACGCTAGGATCGACCTCGTCAAACGCGAGCGTCGGAAGATCAAGGGACGCGCCGACCGCAAGCGCGCGCAACGCGTAACGCAACGCGTGATCGACAAGTAGAATCGGACGAACGTTACTCGACGACAATTCGGAAACGCACGCGCGCAAACCCGAAACGAGCGCCTCGAATCGCGAAGGCTCAAGCGTAAAGGACGGCTCGCCCGACTCGGAACGCGCGAGCGTCGCGCGCAACGCGTCCTCCCACGCGGGATCGAGCATGGCGACTTGCAACGCGCCGTCTTCGTCGAGGTAACGCTTCGCAATAGCGCGCGCAAGGCGTCGACGTACGAATTCGAGCGCGCGATAGGGGTCGGCGTCGGGCTCGCGTAGCGCCAGGTCGTTGATAGCTTCCAGAATGACGTTGAGTCGACGAATAGAGACTCCCTCGCGTAGCAGGAGTTGCAAGACGCGCTGAATATGCGCCAATCTTGCTCGCGCGCGCGCGTCGGCGCCTTCGCTGTCGTCGCGCGCGAGCGCCTCTTCGACGAGCGCAGGGTACGACTGACGCAACTTCTCCAGTAGCCGCATAGTCGCGTCGCGCGAGAGTAGCGCGTCCGCTTCTCGTCGCGCCGTTTCGGTAATCCACGCTTCGAGCGCGTCTCCTGCCGACAGAGTCTCGAAACCGTCCTCTTCCGCTTCCTCGGCTGCGGTCGCGTCGAGCCAATACGCGTCTCTACCGTCGTGCGCGCGCGTCTTGAGACCGCGCGGAGCGCCGACGCTGTAGTCGGTCGCGACGGCGAGAGAATATTGCGGATAGATCACGCCGAGCTTAACGGTCTCGCCGTTCACGCGAATGGCAAACTGTCCGTCGTCGAGAGCAGGATCGTCGACAACGCGCGCCTTCGGGAGAATTACGCCGAGCTCCGACGCAAGCGTGTTGCGCGATTTGCGGATGCGATCGAGTAAACTCGGACCGTCCTCGGGCTCAGCGAGTCCTAGTAATCCTAGTCCCAACGCAACCTCGAAGGGCTCGACTTTGAGGAACTGATCGACCTCCGCTTCCTCGTCGCGCGTGTCCGCGTCCTTTTTCGAGGTTGCGGCGCCGGACTCCTCGCGCGCGTCTTCGTCCTCGTCCTCGCGCCCGCCGCGCGAAAAAGCCCAAGCGAGCGCAAAGCAGCCGCACGCGAGAAAGACGAGCGGCAAGACGGGGAGACCGGTCAACGCTAGAATCAGAAGGAACGCGCCGGTCGACGCGAGAACGATCGGACGTCCGAGCGTCTGACGCGCCGCGACCCGCGAAAGATTCTGCGAGCGGGACGCGCGCGCTACGAGCAGACCAGTCGCTAATGAAATTAAAAACGCGGGAATCTGCGAGACGAGCCCGTCCCCGATCGTTAGCTTCGAATAGAGCGCCGCCGCCTCGCCGACGCTTTTGCCGTCTTGAAAGATTCCTATGCACAGACCGCCGATTATATTGATCGCAACGATCGCTAACCCAGCGATCGCGTCGCCGCGCACAAACTTACTCGCGCCGTCCATTGCGCCGAAGAAATCGGCGCTCTCGTTCAGTTCCGCGCGCGCCGCGCGCGCTTCCTCCGCCGTTATATTGCCCGCGTTGAGATCGAAGTCGATCGCGGACTGACGACCCGGCAACGCGTCGAGCGCGAACCGCGCCGACACTTCGCTAATACGCGTCGTGCCCTTGGTTATGACCACGAACTGGATTATTATGAAGATCAGAAAGATAACGCCGCCGACTACGATACTGTCACCCGCGACGAAACGACTAAACGCGTCAATTACCCCGCCCGCGTCCCCTTGAGTTAAGATGAGGCGCGTCGTCGAAACGTTCAGCACGAGCCGATAGAGCGTCGTCGTGAGCAGTAGCGTTGGAAACGAGCTGAAGTCGAGCGGCTTACGAATAAAGAACGTCGACAGGAACAGAACGGTCGAGAGCGCGAGATTAATCGAGAGCAGTAGATCCATAAGCCCGGTCGGCAACCGGAACAAAATCACCAGCACGCTTGCGGTCGCAAAGACGGGCAAAGCGGCGTCCTGCCATGACAATCGTTTTTTTGCGTCGTTCATATTCCACCACGTTCGTTCCTAACGCGCGTCGAGCGAACGCGCGCTACATTCCCTAGTACGTGCGGAGTATACCGACTTATTGTCGTAGACGCAAGCTCGGTTTTGTCAATTCTCCAATTCTCTTCGTTCGACGGGTCGCATCGTGCGGACGGCGAAATAGAAGAGGCAGAATAGCGCGCATACGACGCCGTACGTCTGGAGCTTGGATAGTTTCAACGGGGTCGGAGGCGGCGCAGTCTGACGGTCGTCTTGCGTCTCTGGCTTATTTGGCGGGTCAATAGGCGCGACGTCGGCGACGGGCGGTTCCTTAGCGGCGTTCAAACCTTTTGAAAAGCTCTCGATAACGTGGTCGTTCTTGGCGAGCATAGCAGGCTCCTCCATTGATCGACTTACCATGGAAGACGGAGTCAGGCGCGCTTGCATATCCGAATTGTCGGCGATTAACATCTCGCGATTGCTATTAATGAGCGCGCGCTCCTTCTGGACGGTCGCCATGGTCGCGGCGTTGAGATTAGCAAATGATTTTTCGTTGATCAGCTCGGGTCGTTCGCTTTTAACTTGACGCTGTTGCACGACGAAAGTTGGAGAAAAGATTGGCGGGGACGGCGGCAGTCCGTTTTTGCGCTCTTTCCAGTAGTCGTTAGCGACGATCTGGACGTGTTTAATCGCCGCCTCTTGCTCGAGATCAAATAGCGCTCGCGCGGAATCGACGCCGTTTCCCGGCGCGTAAATCGGGGTCGTCGACGCAGGGAAGACGCCTTCGTAGCGAACGGCGTCGGTCATTGGTAGATCGGTCATGAACGCGTCGGGATAATTCTGATCGACGTCCCAGGGCAGCACGTCGTCGATCGATTCGCCAGTAACGCGCGAGTCAATCTCTTTATTAGCGCGCAGTCGCGCGGCGTAGCGTATCGCTTGCGTCACGAAGACCTGCATTCGGACGCTGCTTGTGCTCATCGTGCACTCGCCGTCTGAGCCCCACAGCATACCAGCAACTTCGCCGTAGCGATTCAGCACAGGACCGCCAGAGTCTCCCTTTCGCACGCCGATCTTAATCGAGGCCGTTTCATAGAGGGGCGCGCGCGGCTTCTTGGCGATATTGCCCCACTTCGCTTCGTACTGCTCGCGCGCTTCTTTCGGGAGATCTTCCAGGGGCACGTCAAGCGAGACGTAATTCGTTAAGGTTCCCGCCTGAATCTTGAAATCGTTGAGACCGCTCGACGGACCGTAACCGGCGGTCCACAGCGTCTCGCCTACTTTCGGCACGGCAAGCGCGAGCGGCATAGGGGTGATACCCTGCGGCTTCTTAACAACGAGCGCGGCGAAATCCCATTTCCGGTCGCGTAGAATAACGCGCGCGGGCTCGCTACCGCTCGGAAAGCACACGTCGATAGAGACGTCCGACTCGCTCACGACATGCCAGTTGGTCACGACGATTCCCCAGTTTTCGTATTCCGCGACATAGACGCCGGAACCGTAGAAGAACGGAATCTTCTGCAGACCGTCTTCACTCTCTTTCATCGAACATCTTCCGACGACCTTGACAATAGCGGGGTATCGAGTCTGGACGCCCTGAGAATTCTTAGCGAGTAACTCGTCGTATTCGGCCGACGTCGATTTATTGCTTTTGTCGTCGCGTCGCAGACTGTCGTTAGACGTTTCGCCCTTCAAAGTGAAATCGCGAATCGCGCTCTTAGATTCGCGCGCGCCGTACGGCTTCGATTGCGCATAACCTAACGCGCATAGCGCCGTCATAGCGACGAGTACAGACGCGATAACAAAGCGTCGCGCGTTCAAGCGACTTACTACGTTCTTGACCAAAGGCTCCTCCACACACAGCCGGACGGCGCTAGATTTCGCGTCGCCGACGTTAAAAAATCCTAATTATCGCGATTATAACAACGGCAAAACGCGCCGCCTTGCGAACTTTGGACTATAGTTTATGGGGAACCGCAGTTTTTGAACGGGAAAATTAGACAAAATAGTCCTAATTACAAGGACGTAGGTTGTTTTATTAAAACGGAAAGCACATTTTTCCTAAATCTTTTTTTTTATACCTCCGTCAATCTCACCTTATTCGTTACTACGGCAACGCCGACAGGTTCTATACGCTTGTTATAACTTAGTACAACTGAAACATTTTATTCATTTTGTCTGCTTTGTGCTATAGTAACTTTTTGCGTATTCGTTTTAACAATCATATCCCATCCAACTATATTAAGGACTTATTCGGAAATAGTCCTTGAAACGTCAAACAATAGTTGTTACCCTTCTTCATCCGTGTTTGAGAGCGGAAAGATATCGATATTGAAACGTACGTTTAGTTGGCAGTTAAACGACGAGCTTTGGTCTTGAATATCGACGCTCGTTCTGCGGAAGAGTCCTGATCGCGCGCGATCTTATTCTCAGCGCTTACTGGAAATAGACGTTCTCTATGTCGCTTTCACTTTCCCAACAAAGTAAGCGCTAATGACAAGTTGATGAAGTACGATAGAATGGCTGTTGAGCTGTAGGAAATAGCGCGCGAGTCCAAGTAGACGTCGTTGTTTTACAGTCATAAAAAAAGGAAAAACGCTCGTACGCGCCTAAAAAGTTGGCGTACAACTTACCGCCTTGCCGATACAGGAACTGGGTTCGTCCGCAGTAGGATCTCCCCCAATACATATATTGGTCGACGCGCCGTAAAAGGCGCGCTATTGCTAAGGAATGGTTTCATATGAGGCGCAAGACCTACAACGCTCGCCAAAACGCCTTGAAATCCCGCGCGCTTCGATTCGAGAGTCTCGAAACGCGCGAGATGCTCGACGTTGAGCCGATTGGCTTTCTCGACTCCGCGTCAGTCTCCGACTCGAACTCTGCCTTCTTCTCCAACGCCGTTCCAGACGCATTCCCGATAATCAATCTCGTCAATTCCACAACCGCCGCCCCTTTCTCCAACGGCGATACCCTCCAGCTCGACTCTTATTCTATCGACTCATCCGGCAACGCCCTCGCCCCCAGTTACGGCGAGACCGTCTACAAACGCATTGTCGTCCAGAATACCGGAACCGAAACGCTAACGATAACCTCGGCGACCCTCT
>ONJR01000116.1 GCA_900318195.1 uncultured Planctomycetota bacterium | reverse complement strand
GATTTCATGGTATTATTCTCCCTTCGCTTAATCGCGGCAAAAAGCGTGGTCACGGTCGTTTGATCGACCCTGAGGTGGGCATTGACCGCGCTTTTAATGTAATAATATGCGGACGCGTAGAGTAATTCATTTTCACGCGGTCCCCAATCCGTAACGACCTGCAGGGGCGAGAGCGCCGTCGTCTTGACCTGCTCCAAAATTCCGAGACTTGCGCTCGCCATGAGGTTGTACGCCGTGAAAAGGAACGGCGACGCTTCCAGTTGATGCGACTGACACAGACGCGTCATATTAAGGAATCGCAGTGGGAATTGAATTCGACTACCCGCTAAATCCTCCGGTAGATAGAACGAGTCCGACCAGTTGAGGCGTTCAAGTCCGACGTCCGCGCCGGTATAGATCAAGATCGGCAACGGCTGGAGGAGCGGCGTTGCGCGCGCCCCCGATCGGCGACGACTAACCTGCTCCTGACAGTAGGACGCGACGTAGCCCAACGTTTGCGCTAGGGTCGCCGCGTTGTCCAACGTGGAACTCTGCGCCTTGTGTTCGAGGATCAGCGGCAATGGTATCGTGCCCGAGCCGTCTCGGAAAGGTACCGTGTAGATCAGATCGACCGCGCTCTTGTTAAGCGTCTTACTGTAGAATTCCCAGGAATGAACCTGCAGGTTCGCTAAGTCCAACTTCTCGCGCGCCCACGGCAACCACCTTGCGACGCATTCGCGCGCTATCGCGAGATCCTTGTGGCAAAAATGGAAATAGCAGTCGTGCAACGAACCGTACCGTTCGACGTTCTGAAAGAATTCGTTTACCGAGTCCAGACGACCCCCGTTTTCCTTCTCCTTCTCCTTCTCCTCTGCTTCGCTCACTCTCCGCTCCTTGTTAATACGACCTTGACGCGCTCTGTCGACGCGCGTCTCACTCAATGTATTATACTCTATTCGCACGAGGACGTCAAATAAGATCTCTCCTGAATATCGACGGCGCCCAAAAAAACAAGACGCCGCGCGTCTCCTCGGATATAGCGCGGGGCAGACGGCGGCGTTGCGGAATCGAATCTGACGACCGGCAGCCCGGTCGGCGCGCAAAGGGCACGCGGGTTCTTATCGCGACGCGGATTGGTTGTGCGAACCGTGCGTCGATCCCTCTTATCGCGTTGCATTCTCACCCGGTGTACGCGTCTTCCGCAGTGTTTTTGAAGTTCTGTTTAGCGAGCCATTGCGCTTCTTCTTCGGTCTCCGGTAGGTCGATCCTCTCTATTTTAAAGACGACGGGGCGCGTTCCGTCGTTGCAGCATGCGATCATCATGCGATCGTCGTTCGTCCAGCCCTTCATAATAGCGCCGCCCTGTAGCGCTGCGTATACGTATCGACTCACGGCGTCCCACGCCTCGCCGCAGAATTTGCCGTTCATTAGGCGATAGAAATCGTCCTGCTGCGGCGTGCGTTTAAGAAGGAACTCGTCGCCCGGTTTGAAGAATGGGCACGGACCCGAGTTCGGATCGGCTAGATACCGCTCTTGGAGCTCCGGAAAGCATTTCGTTTCAAGGACCGTTATTTTACATTCGTGTTGCATTTTTTCTCCTCGGGGATGACGGGGGGATGAGTGGGGCGTCGGCGGGGATGAACCCGCCCATTGCCGCATGGCGGTTCGCTGCGCGAGGAGACTTGACTTTTATTCGTAGTCTTTTACTAGGTCGGCCTTGAACTTCTGATAGAATTCCGGCCAGCACGCCTCGCGATGGCGCGTGATTCCAAACTCTTCTAGCTTGCTAACGTACTCGCGCGCCGCTTGCGCCGGGTCGTCGGGTCCGCAGAATTCGAGATGATATAGTTCCGACTCGTACTTGTAGCGCGGGTACTCCTGCAGCCATACGTACTCGATCGGCATACGCCCTTTGCGTACTTTGTCGACCAGCCCCTTGTGCCGGTCCGGCGCCTGAGCTTCCAGACGCTGCGCGATCGCAAGCGCCTCGTCTTGAAGTTTCGTCGCCGCGTTGAGCGCGGGTAGGGTTATCCAGTCGCGAACGTCCATATTATAAATCGATAGCTTGCAATTTGCCCGCTCCGCCGCGTCGAGTAGTACGTTGAAATACGCCCGATAGATCGGGACTAGTTCCGGCGCGTAGTAGCCCGAGACGAACTCGTCGCATAACGCCTCCGCGTTAAGCTCCGGATTCCACAATAACTTCGATATGACCCAGTTGCGTAACTCGACGAAGTCGCCCGTCGGAGAATGATAGTCCCCCTGTTCCAGTACCCCCACGACATTGTGCGCGGCGAAGAATCGTAGATTCGGCGCTAATACCCGACCGTTCGGAAACGGCAACATATACGTTCCAAAATCCGTAACGTAATCCCAGACAAAGAGATTCTTCGCTATCTTGCTCCAGCCGATTAAATCGTCCCTAAACGCCGCGTTCGTCTCCGAATCGATCGGATGCGCAAAGGAACATTCGATCGAACATAGCCGTATTAAGACGTTGTCGCGCGGCTTGATCTCCTTCGGCGGCTTGCGCGTGTATTTGTACGCCAGCGTCTCAACTAATACCTGCGGAAACTCCGACTCCAACGCCTCCGCTACCCGATTAACGCAATATAATAACGAGCCCGACGGCGAACCGTTCGCCTCGTCCAACTCACGACATCGCGCGCACTCGCAACGCCCGTCCCAGTCCTCCTGACTCACGTCCAAAAACGCCGCGTCCGGATTCGCACGCAACGCCGCGCGCGCGTTCTTAATCAGCTCCTCGATCATCTCGTCGTTCGACCAGCATAACTGCGTGCCGCGCTCCGCTATCTGCTCCGGCGACAGCTGCGATTTGAATTCTTCATACTCACGCGAATAATTCCCCGGTAAACAGACTTTGCGCACGCCGTCAATCTCTGCGAACCAGTCCGGATGCGCTATGAAGTACTTCAGCGGCGGTATCAGCGCAAACGCCGAATGCACCCCGAAGATAAATTCATTGTGTCCGCCGTACTCCGCCGTAATCGGCGCGCGATCGCCATTGCACCGCGACCGCGCCGCAAAAATCGGATCGAACGCGCCTAAATAATACGGCTCGCGCGTCGTGATCCGCGGCGCGTAACGAACGTCGAGCGCCGAGTCGATCGTTAGCGTCCCGTGCTGCGCGCGCGGAATCGTCGTCTCCGTCGCCGTCCACCATCTCACGCCAAGTTGCGATTCCAGGAACTCGTAAACCGCATACAACGGTCCGCGACCAGGCGCGCCCGAGAGTACTAACGAATTGCCCACGCTGCGCAGAATGACGCCGTCCGTAGCGATCGTCGACTCTGAATCGTCCGCCAACGCGCGTTTCGACGTCGCGCTCGGTCCAATAATAATGAGCTTTGCGTCGGCGAGCGACTCGAGTCTGCCCGAAGCGCGCGCGTCCGATTCCGTGACGATCGGTAATTCGACGTCGGTTATCTCGCGTAAGTACGCTTGCAATTCGTTAGTCGCCGTTTGTTGAATGGGAGACGGCGCGTTCGGAATTAGGATTGAATATTCGGTTGCGCCATTGTTGACGACGGTAATATTCGTTGCTAAAGCGACAACGCTTAATTGTAAATAGAAGAGAATAGTTATAGTTAGCGATATGCGTCTTTTCATCATTGCGGTTTTTGCCGTAGGGGATAAGGTTCGTTTATTTGCGATTATAGAATGGTAACATTCTAGATTTGGGTTTATCGCGAGAAGTGATTAAAATCTGATTGTACGTTCGGTTTTCAATTCGCGATTATAAAATCCAAGTTCCGTATTATTAATCCATTTAATCTTAGCGTCGTCGAGCGAGATAAATTCATTAAGACGCGGCAGAGGGAGTTGAGGTAGTTTAGCCAAATCATAAACAATAACTCCTAGTTCAGATCCCCAGTAACAACCAATAATCGCAATCTTACTCTTGTCGGGCGAGGGAATGAAATCGAACCAAATGAATCCTTCTTCTTTATTGTGGTCGACGGTATAGCTATATAGTATTTTATTATTTAGATCAAATAATGATTCACCCATATAGTCCTCAGAAAGGAAAAGATAATACGAGTTTGACGATTCCAACCAATGATAAAAGTATCGATCGTCGTTGCGAATGAAGCGACCAATGCGTTCTTTTGACAACTCGTCGAATATTTCTATCAACAAGGTCGTCCAATTTGCGTTTGGTACGTTCATTTGGATTGGCGTCGCATCGAAGTAAAAACGTTTATCTGGGGAGTAGATTGTTTCCTTTTCTTCCGATAAGGCAATAGAACCTGGTGTGTATGTTTCTATATCCTGGCGAATTCGATAAATAAAATTCATAATGCTATCTCATTTGACTTTGATTTGAAGAAGTAGCTCTTTGAATTGCTCCAGGGACATAGGATATTTAGGAACTATTTCAAAATGACCAGGATCACGCACTCCGCGTTGTATTATTTGTAGAGATTCTGGTATCGATATGATTTGTTTGGGTTCTTTGTTCTTAGGTAAGTTATTGACGTCTATATTTACTGAAACTCCATGTGTTGTTTTAACAAGATTATTTTTATCTAGCTTGACGTCCCTTTCGACGTTCGTGATGAAGTCGTTGCCACCTCGATATACTTTAACTTTTGTACAATCGAGAATGTTGGAATTGTGAACGAGGACGGCATATTGAGAGGCGTAATAACTGTGTTGCCTGTGAACCTCGATGTTGTATACATCCTCTCTCTTTGAATGTAGATTTATGCCGGTAAGAATTACTGGATAATCATAGTATGATAATAACTCCTCGTTAATTTCTAGATTCGAGGCGTTAATCCAGTTGTGGCGCGATTTGGAATAAAAAGGGTGACCTGCCGTTACGCAGACGGGATTTGATAAGTCGTTATTAAAGAATAGTTCTATAACCTCACAATTACTCCGTTTAATTGTGCCTATTACAATGTTGCTATTCTTGTCGTCTCTTGAGTCAACGTTACAGCCGCCTATTTTAATAACTTTTGCTAAACCTGTTACTCCGAGTTCCTCTGAGCCTAGATCTATATATTGAGACTCATAGGCGCCAGTTTTATGCATCCACCAAAGAGGTCGAAGTAGTTCAATATGTACGCGCTGACCTTCCTCGCACTCCATTTCAAGAACTAACGAGCGCCAAAGCGCGGGTGTAACATCGGTCTCGTCAATATTGCCTATGCAATACTTACTTCCTAGAAGATTATCAAGGAGCTTAATATCTGAAGGAAGGGTATCGTCGTTGCGATTTATTGTAAATCCCGATATAGTATTGCCAGACAATATAATACCAAATTCAGAGTGAACAATATTGTCCGCTTTATATTTTTCTATATGTGTGATCTGATTAGTGGTATTAGTTCTTAACTGATTAATACCATTTTTAAAATCTGGCAGTCTTCCTTTCTCAACTTGTATATTTTGAGGATAAGCATTATTGTTAAGGGAAAAATTGTGGTTAATCCCTGTAAGGTGTACGAAAATACAAAAGAGAGTGACGAATACATATTTCATGTGTTCGATAAGTCTATTTTTCATGTATAATACTCTCTATGGGAAGTACGTCTGTCTTTTATATGACAGACGTACCTGTTGTTAAATTTAAGACCGCTTATTCCGCAACGCGTTCCCTTACCGCTTTTGTCAACATAGGCATAATCACGTTGAGGTCTCCGACGATACCGTAGTGCGCGATGGAGAAGATCGGCGCTTCTGGGTCTTTATTGATCGCGATAATTTTAGCGGACTCCTGCATTCCGACCCGGTGCTGTACGGCGCCGCTAATGCCGCACGCGACGTATAGCGCCGGACGCACGGACGTGCCGGTCTGTCCGACTTGGTAGTCGCGATCGATAAAGCCGCCGTCGACAGCGGCGCGACTTGCGCCGACGGCGCCGCCTAACGCGTTCGCTAAGTCGAAGACGAGCTTGAAGTTTTCTTTACTGCCGAGTCCGGCGCCGCCCGCGACGACAATGCGCGCGCCCTTAAGATCGACCTTTTTCTCCTCGACGAATCGCTCGAGCGCCTCGACGACGAGGCATTCGGCAGGAATTTCGATCTTTTCGCGCACGATTTCCCCGGTTCGGTTAGGGGTCGGCGCTTGACGCGGAAAGACGCCTTCGCGCACCGTCGCCATTTGCGGCCACTGCTCCGGATTGATAATCGTCGCGATTATATTGCCGCCGAACGCCGGACGAATCTGATGCAGTAGGTTCTTATAGGTTTCCTTTGTCTTGGCGTCGACGACGTCGCCAATCTGCAGGTCGGTGCAGTCTGCGGTCATACCGGACCGAGTCGCGGACGCGACGCGGGGCGCGAGGTCGCGTCCTAGCGAGGTCGCGCCGTATAGCACGATTTGGGGCGCGTACTTATCGATGAGCTTCTCGACGACGTACGCGTACGGCTGGCTGGTAAAGCGCTTTAAATTCGGATCGTCGACGAGGTAAACGTTATCGACGCCGTATTCGAATAGCGTTTCGGCGAGCTTCTCAACGTTGTAGCCTGGCAACGCGGCGCCGACTTTAACGCCGAGCGTATCGGCGAGTTCGCGCGCTTTACCGCATAGTTCGAGCGCGACGTCCTGCAGTTTCCCGTCCTCTTGCTCCGCGAAGATCCATACCTCGCCTTGGGGATTCTTTCTGTTCATTTTATATCCTAACTCTTTGTTCTCAAATAAACCCGCGAGTAAGTCGTTCGCACGAGCGTTAGCCTAACGCGCTGTCGTTCACGAGTTCGGCGACCAACTTGCGCACGCCCTCTTCGGTCGGCTCGATCTGCACGTACCCTTCCTTTTTCAGTACGATCGACTTGATCTTATGCACCTTGGTCGGCGAGCCGGCGAATCCGCAACGATTCAAGTCCGCGTTGATATCGTCGAGCGACCACTGCTCCAGCGCGTCTTGCGGCTCGAGCGTCGCGCCTTCCGGAACTTCGAGCGGCACGCGCTTGTGCTTATTGCGCATGAGCTTAATCGCCGCTTGGGGACGCGGTTCGTTCGCGGCTTCCACAACGGTAACGAGCGCCGGCAATTGCGTGCGCACGATCTCCCAGCCGTTGCCGAGCGATCGCTTCAGCGTCGCGGTCTTACCCTGGACGTCGATGATTTCGAGCAGGTAGGCGATTTGCGGAATACCGAGTTTTTCCGCAGTTTGCGGACCGGTCTGCGCGGTGTCCCCGTCGATCGCCTGGCGTCCGCAGAAGACGAAGTCGAATTCTCCGACCGTCTTGACCGCTTGCGAGAGAATATAGCTTGTCGCGAGCGTGTCGCTACCAGCGGCGCGCCGGTCCGTAATGAGAATAGCGCGATCGGCGCCGCGATATAGGCAGTCGCGTAGAATATCGGCGGCCTTCGGCGGTCCCATCGTCACGACGACGACTTCTCCGCCGAACCGATCCTTAATTTCGAGCGCGGCTTCTAGCGCGCTTAAATCTTCAGGGTTAAAGATAGCCGGAAGCGCGGCGCGATTGACCGTGCCGTTTTCATTCATAGCGTTTCCGGTAACGTTGGACGTGTCGGGCACTTGCTTGACCAACACGACGGAGCGATAAGATGACACACAGAACTCCTTCTAGTTTTATCTTGGCGAGGATTCGCCGTTTCGTTCCGCGCTTGCGCGCGAATTCTTTAATTAGTAATCGTTGTTTCGCGCGTTATGGACGTCGCGTCGTCGGTCGCGCGTTGGGCGTAACAACGCCTTGCGAGGTCGCGTTGACGGTCGCGGGTCGTTGGTTGCCGGCGGCGCCGGTCGCCGAGCGCGTTGGACCGCCGGGCGCTGGACTTGTCGTGGCGCGGGTCGCGCCGGTCGTCGTTCTTGTCGCGGCGGGGGTCGTAGCGCGCGTGGTCGTAGTTGATGGGCTCGAAGTAGCGGCGTTAGCGGTTCCAGTTGCGTTTGTAGCTGAAGTTGCGGCTGAGGCGTCTGTCGCGGTCTGCACGCCCGGTAGCGCCGGCGCCGGCTTCTTAAAGACGTTCGCGAGCGTTGCGGCGAGCGATTCGACGGAGATATCGACGGCGGCGACTTTCCCGTCGCCTCCCACGAGAATCATCGTTGGTATTTCTGAGATTCCGTAGTACGCGGCGAGCGAGGTTTCTTTCGCGTCGACGGTCGCGCGGTCGGAGAGCACGATTCCGTAAACTTCATTTTTCGCGAGATATGCGTTCATGTCCTCGAGTTTGGCGTCGAGATTGTAGCTTACGATTTCAAATCCGCCTTCATGATACGTCTTATATAGCGCCGCCAACTGCTGGTGTAGCAGCGGACTCGGCTGGCACCATGAGGCCCAGTATTCCACGAGCACGACGCGTCCTTCGATTTTCGTCTGGTCGAGCGGCTTACCCTGTGCGTCGCATCCCTTCCATTCGAAGGTCTTGCCCTGGAGCTCGGAGTATCGAATAGCGCCTTCGAGCATAATGAGCGCGGCTTTCGCGTGTTCGGAGTCGGAATCGGCGAGAATCTTGCGAATCGGGGTCCATATTTGCGCCGGCAACTTCGGATCGTTTGTATTAGCGGCGACGACGGCGACGGGATAGACGAGGTCGGCGGTCATATCGGCGGTTTCAGGGTGCGCTTTAACGAACTGCGCGACCTCTGTCATAGCGGCGACGAGCGCTTGCTTCGTGCCGTTGTTCTCGGCAATATCAGCGACGTGCGCCTGTAGGTAGACGCCCTTGAACGCGAGCGCCGCTTCTTTACCCTGGTCGAGACTCTGAACGCGCGTATGCTTTTCGAGCGCGTCCGCGTACGCCTTCAGCTTCGGCAGTACGCTCGGATCGAGGGACGACTGATAGCATAGAACTTGTCCCTTAAAGGTGATCGCTTCCAGGAACGCCTTGTCGTCAGGATTGAGCTTCAGAATGCGATCGGCGATTTGCCCGACGGTTACCAGCATCTTATTGACCCACGCGCCGTATTCTTCTTCCGTCTCGAAGGTAACGTTGGCGGAGAGCAAGGAGTTCGCTTTCTCGACCAGTTGTTCGGCTGTCGCGTTCGCTGGAACGACGAATTCCGAGCCGTCCGACTTAACGGCGGGCGCGCTCGTCGCAGCGGGTTGAGGGGTCGCGGCGCCGATCGCTGGCGGGGTCGGGTTAGCGACGGCGGTCGCGGGTCGCGTCGTTCCCGGTACGGCGGTTGCTTGCGGTACGGCGTTCATAGCGTCCGCAGAGTTCATCGCAGGATCCTGCGGGTTGCGTTGCTGGTTTCTCGCGCCTAGTCTAGCGCCTAGTCCTTGTCCGTTTCCAGCGAGTCTCCCCAATTGAGCGTAAGCTCCGGCGTTCGCGATAGCGAATATACCGGCGATCATGACGCATAATATTTTCATCGTGTTTTTCATTGACGTAATCCGTAGCAAATCGATACCGCTCGCCGCGCGTTCTCGGACCGTCCGACGCTAAACTCGGCTCGGAGAGCGTATAGTCGCGCTGATTATAGCAAATAAATCGTCGCGTGAAAATATGTCTTTTCCGTCTTCGCTCGGCGCTATTAAACGGTAAAGATAGCGACTTCCGCCGGGGGATAGGATCGTCTCTTTTTCGGCGGAATCTCGGCGTTGAGTAGTTCAAAGTCGAATCTTTCGTCCGCTTCGATTACAAAGACGGAGCCAGTTGGCGCGCGTTGACGTAGCACGTCGAGTAGGTCGAGCATTTCGCGCTCGCGTTTGACCCAGAAATCGTAGGGCGGCGAGCAGAAGACGAGCCAGGGTAGGTCGCGCGGCAGTTCCGCTTGCGAATTCAGCTCGATCGCCGAGCGGGACTGTGTCCGCTCGCCGTCGAGCGCGGCTAGCTTGCGCGCCCAGAAGAAGACGTCGGTTGTAACGAGCGTGATCTTGCCGCGCAGACTGGGCTCGCGCTCCTCGACCGCCGAGATATTGCGCTTCGTAACTCGCGCGGTAGGGAAATGGATCTCGATCGCAGTCGCCGACGCGGCGCCGCGACTGAGCGCCTCGAAGGTTAGCGCGCCGGTGCCGGCGAATAGGTCGATCGCGTGCATCCCCTTGGGGCGATCGCCTAGGAGATTGAAGATTGCCTCGCGCGTTCGATCTTTCATTGGTCGCACGCGATTGTCGCCTGCGTATTCGAGCTTGAGCGCGCGCAATCTTCCTCCGATAACGCGCAGTCCTACGGCGTCGCCGCGTTCTCCCGGCTCGCTTCCGACGTTGCGTCCCTTTTTTCCTCGCGGCGGTTGCGTCGTCTCGCTCGGCGTCGTCGCGTCCTGATTCCTCGTTCTTTCGTTTCTTCGTTCTCGACGTTCGCGTCGTCTGCGCGCTTTTTCGGCGTCTCTGTCGTCGCCCGGCGCTTGCGTAAGGTCCGCGTTCGCGTATCGTCTAAGGAATTCAGCGCTCGATAGAATCGGCGCGTCGTCGTATTCTCGAGCGTCGTCGTTGCTCGTCGCGTTGCGCCGGTCCTGGCGTCCGGCGTTCGAGTTGCGCTTTTTCACGTGTCTATTCCGTTCTTGAGCGTCTTGCTCGTTTGAGCGCTCGTCGTTAAAAAAGGCGAGCGCTCGACTTGTCAGACGCAAGGTTTTCATATATACTTGTTGACGCGCGCGCGACGTCGCGATCGCGCGATCTGACGCTATTGTACACGATTTTGTCGAACGCGCCAGGTCCCTTTTAAAATGGACGTTGAGTCATTCGACGTGAAAGGACTAACATAACGGTATAGAAATGAAACAGGTCATGAAACTGTTAGTGTGCGCGACGTTCGCGCTTACGTGCCTTGTCGGGTACGGTCAGGAGCCGGTTGCGGATCAATCTGCGTCGACGTCGGGCGCGTCGCCTGCCTCTCGAGACGACACGCCGGAATATCAGACGTTTTCCGGCGAGATGGTGAAATATAAGGACGCGCTTAAGAAACTGCGCGCGCTCAAGGACTCGTATCAGACGGCGTCTGCCGAAGATCGGGACAAGATAGTCGCGGAATTCACGCCGCTTGTCGAAGAGACGAAGCGCATGCAGGACGCGCTCGTGCCGCTCGCGCTCAAAGCGTATGAATCGGTCGACGGCGAGAACGACGAGCTGCGCGCGTTCCTGTGCTCTATGCTGCACTGGCTCACGGAAGTTCGCGAGAACTACGAGGTCGCGTACGACATTGCGAAAGTAATCTTCGACTACCCACTGCCGGAGAACGGCGAGCGACTCTACGCGTACGCCGCGTTCGCCGCGTTCTGCACAATGAACCTCGAAGACGCACAGGCGTGGACGAAACAAGCGGACGAGCTCAAGGCGTTCGCGCAGGTCGACCAGAACAAGAAGATGCGACTTGAAGAGAATCTCAAGTACGTCATGCCGGAATACGTCGATCTGTGGGCTAAGGAGCAGGCGATTCGCGAGAAGGAAGCCGCCGCCGACAATCTGCCCCGCGTGCTACTCAAGACGACCAAGGGCGATATCACCGTCGAACTCTTTGCGAACGAGGCGCCGATCGCTACGAATAACTTCCTCGAACTCGTTAAGAAAGGGTTCTATACCGACGTGCCGTTCCACCGCGTGCTGCCGTACTTCATGGCGCAGGGCGGCGATCCGACGGGCTCTGGCTCGGGCGGACCGGGCTACTGCATTAAGTGCGAATGCCATCAGCCGAATTATCGTCATCATTTTCGCGGATCCCTTTCGATGGCGCACGCTGGTCTTAACACCGGCGGCTCGCAGTTCTTCCTGACGTTCGTTCCGACCAGCTTCCTGGACGGTCGTCATACGGTCTTCGGACGCGTTATCGACGGTATGTCGGTTCTTTCTGATATTCAGCGCATCGATCCGGAGCAGGAATCCGAAGCGGCGCCCGATAAGATCTTGGAAGCGACGATCATTCGCGGCGAGCCCGGCCCGTTTGAAAAATTGCCGCCTCGTTAATTGTTCTTTTATTCTAGCGCGTATTTGCGCTTAAGACGTTAAATTACGTCGACGCGCACGAGTCGTTGCGCGTCGACGCTTCAGTAGAAATGTTTTGCGTTCGACGTAACGATAGATTGAGCGTCTTCTTATGGAAAAGAATCTCTATGAAATAGCGTTTGAACGCTACTTGCGTTCGATTAATCGCCCGTTTCTATCGAATCGTCAAGAGCGTCGTTTTCTTATGCCAGACGGAGCGACGCTCAAGAATTTCGACGCGATCGTCTCCGACGCGAACGGTCGTAATTGGATCGTCGACGTTAAAGGTCGGCTCTTTCCCGGCGGTCGTCGCGCAGCAAAATATTGGAAGAACTGGACGACGCGCGACGATCTCGTCGGACTCCTCAAATGGGAAGATATCCTTTCGGTCGGCGGTCGGGAATATCGCGATCGCTCCGCGTTTGTATTCGCGTATCGCGCCGTCGGTAAGAAATTGCCCGACGTTAAGGAACGACTCTTCTTATATCGCGGGTTTCACTACGCGTTCCTAGTCGTGCCCGTTAAGGTCTTTCTGCAAGAGTCGAAACTCGTCTCGCCGCGCTGGGGAACCTATGAAATTTGCGCGACCCGATTTCGTGAACTCGCGGTTCCCGCCGCGCTCTTCTTCGGCGAGCAAGGTTTCGACGCTGAAGTTCAGCGCGCGGAATTGGGACGGATCGGCGTCGAGTAACGCCGTCGAGGCTGTCGCGCCGAAGCGTTGCGACGCCTGCGCTTGACACTTTGATATTCCTCGCGTCTTTCCGAATTCAATCCTTAATCTTCGTAACGACCAAACGGACGCACGTTTAGCGCGCGTCCGTTTGGAGTAGAGGTTTTAAGTTTATCTTACGTCGTGTCTTTCGTTATTTCGCCAACTCTTTTCCGTCGCTAAACGCGTTGCCAACTCTCTCGCCAACGGCGTAATAGCCATGTTGGAAAGTATCGTATAGTATCGCGTTAATCTTAGTCGGCTCGACTTTTCCGTCCTCGCCTAGAATCTTTTCCGCGACGAGCGTATTGACGATCTTGCCGATATAGTGAACGGTTTCCGGCTCGCGATACGTTTCGACGAGTTCGCATTCAAGCGTAATAGGAAAATCGACAATGACTGGCGCGTCGACGTTCTCGCTTTTGACGGCGGAGAGTCCGGATCGCTGGAACTTATCGTCGACTTTATTACCGGAAGCGATTCCGACGTAGTCTGCCGCTTTGAGGTTCGGCAGGTCGGCGACGCTTAGCGTAAAGGCTTTGCGCGCGTCGATATTCTTCGCGGTTTTATGCCCTGGCGAGAGATTGAGCACGACTTTGTCGTCGTCGTAAATTCCGCCCCACGCCATATTCATCGCGTTGACTTTCTCGTCCTCGCCGTAGGTCGCAATAATCAAGACGGGCATAGGAAAGAGCGCCGTCTTGGTCTTAATACTCTTTAACGTATTGATTGACATTTTGATAACCTTTTCGATAACGTTTCATAGCGCGCCGCCGCTTCCAGCGCCGCGCTCGCAGTAGCGCTAGACGACTTCTGAACTAGCGATAGATGAGGTAATTCGCGCGGAATTCCTTAAAGCGTTCAAGTCCGTCTTGCCACATAGGCGTAATTTCGTCGAGCGATTTGCCGTTCGCGATCGCGTCGAGGGTCGCGTCGTTGAGCAGCAGCGTGTTCGCGTTTCCGCGTTCCCAAGCGTCGGGATAGTCCTTGGCGAGTTGCGCCATGAGCGCGACTCCCGCCTTAACCGCTTGCAACTTTGCACGATCTGTAATGACGAGTTTGAGTCCGTTGATTTCTTCGTTCGCGTACTTACTCGCCGTCGGCTTGTACTTAATCGGTACGAACGCGATACCCGGCAGGTTGAGCGCGTTCATATTCTTGGCGAACGCTTCGGCGTTAATCCAAGGAGCGCCGACGACCTCAAAAGGCGAGCTCGTCCCGCGTCCGACGGAGATATTCGTGAACTCGGGGATACCGAATCCAGGATAAAGCAACGCTTCGTCGAGCGAACGCATATTCGGGGACGGATTGACCCAATTGAGCCCTGTTTCGTCGTAGTACATATTGCGGGTCCAGCCTTCGCAGGGGACGACGGTTAGTTTCAGATTCAGCTTGTAATAATGAGCGAAAGCGAGCGCGATTTCGCCGACCGTCATTCCATGTTGTATCGGCATGGGATAGAACGCGACGTAGGACTCGCGCCCAGGATCGAGCATAGGTCCGTCGACGTCGAGACCGTTAATTGGGTTCGGTCGGTCGAGTACGACGAATTCCTTGCCGCTGTCGGCGCACGCCTGCATTGCGGAGCACATGGCGCTAATATAGGTGTAGAATCGCACGCCGACGTCTTGAATATCGAAGACAAAGGCGTCGAGGTCGGCTAGCATCTGAGGGGTCGGACGACGAATTTCGCCGTACAGACTGTAGACTTTGAGACCCGTTTCGGGATCCTTAACGTCGTCGATATTAGACTGATCGAGCGCGCCGTATAGTCCGTGTTCAGGACTGAATAGCGTCGTGAGTTCGACGCCGGCGTCCTGCATCGCTTTCGGAATGCGTTTTCCGTCGCGCAGTAGTCCGGTTTGGTTCGTTAGTAACCCGACTTTCTTACCTTTGAGTATTTCATATCCGTCGCGCGCGAGCACGTCGACGCCCGCGAGGGTCGCGCCCGGCTTGACTTCTTGCGCGGCGTTAGGGGATCGATATACGGACTTTTCAACGTACGCCTTTGCGGACTCGGGGTCGACCTTGTCGCGAATGGCGTCTAGTGCGATCTGTCCGATCTTACCGCACATTCCGACGTAATTACCCTTTCCGTCTGGATG
>ONJR01000010.1 GCA_900318195.1 uncultured Planctomycetota bacterium | reverse complement strand
TCGTTTTACTAGGGTCGATCTAATGCGGTTCGCACTGTTTTGATTCTGCTTTACTTTGATATATTAGCCGCAGTCGTGAGATTGCGGCTTTTTTTGTTAGCGGCGGAGACTTATGCGCTGATTCCACAAACGGCGTCTGGATTTGAGCTCCGGGTTGGATATGCTCAGTAGCGTAGCGCTATGTCGCCTCATGGTTTGCAGAGTTTACCAGGTTCCTGTCCGCAGAGACCCCCATTCCATTTGGCGGTTTTATGGTTTAAACGCTACGATACCCTTTTGAATTGGTTTGGCAGTATCTTCTGCTATTAACCTTGGATTCTTTTCGATAGGAGGACTCGATATGAATCGCGTTAAATTATCTCTGATTACATTAGCAATCTTGTTTTCAGGATCAACCTTTGTTTTAGGCGAAGACGCAATTCCGAAATTAAAGGTGAGCGAGAACGGTCGTTTTCTCGTAACGGAAGATGGAGCGCCTTTCTTCTGGCTTGGCGACACTGCGTGGGAACTCTTTCATCGATTAAACAAGGAGGAGACGCTTGTCTATTTGGACAATCGTCAGAAACTTGGCTTTAACGTTGTACAAGCGGTCGTCGTTGCAGAACTGGACGGCAAAACGCGACCAAGCGCGGAAGGGTTCTTACCGTTCGGTCCCGATCCAGAAGCTCCGATCCCATTCGAAATTGACGGGGATTACAACGACTACTGGGATCGCGTTGATTTTGTAGTGCGCGAGGCGAATAAACGTGGAATTTATATCGCTATGTTACCAACTTGGGGACGATACTGGCACGACGAAACCTTCTTTAATCCCAAGAATGCGCGTCAATATGGCGAATGGCTTGGCGGTCGCTATCGCGACTCTGGCGTGATCTGGATACTTGGCGGCGACCGCCACGTCGAAAATGAGGATCATCGCCAAACGATCGAAGAGTTTGCCACAGGATTACGATCGGGCGACGGCGGCGCGCATCTGATTTCGTTCCACCCTTGCGGAGGACGGGGTTCTTCTGAGTATTGGAAGGACGCTGAATGGCTTGATTTCCATATGCGACAGAACGGGCATAACATCGATTTTAACTCCTACCAGAAAACTATCGACGATTACAATTTACAACCGCCCAAACCGGTGATCGACGGCGAGCCAGTTTATGAAGATCATCCTGTAAGTTTTAACCCCAAAGATCTAGGGCATACGACGGCGTTCGATGTTCGCAAACCGCTCTATTGGGACGTCTTTAACGGCGCTTTCGGGCATACTTATGGGTGTCATGAGATTTGGCAAATGTACGATCCCGAGGATGCAGAGCAGTATCCAATTAACGGACCGCTCAAGAGTTGGCGCGTCGGGCTCGATAATCCAGGGGCTGCGCAGATGCAATTTTGTAAGCGTCTTATAGAATCGCGTCCCTTTTTAACGCGTATTCCCGATATGTCGCTTGTCGTTTCCGACGCCGTCTCGACTTCCGTACCGGGCGCCGGCACGCGCCGTTTCGCGGCGACGCGCGACGTAGACGGTACTTATGCGTTCGTGTATTTTCCAATAGGACGCGCGGCTACGATTGATCTTGGACGTCTCAACGCAGAGTTTTTACGCGCGTATTGGTACGATCCTCGTACGGGCGCCGTTGAGAAGATCGGCGAATTTAAAAACGATGGTACGCGTACCTTTGAGCCTCCCACTCTGGGCGAGGATCTCGATATGGTTCTCGTGCTAGATTCTGCCTCCAAGAATTATCCTCTTCCGGGAACGATTATACAGAAATAGTCAGTTACGCGCTTAATGTATGAGAGCCGCAGTTAATGATTGCGGCTCTCTGGTATCCGCAGGATCTTTAACGATCATTCTAGCGAAATTGCGATCGTGTTATTCCCACTCGATTGTTCCTGTCGGCTTGGGCGTGAGGTCATAGAGCACGCGATTCACGCCCTTGACCTCGGCGGTAATCCGTTGCGTAATACGTTGTAGAAGCGTAAATGGCACGTCTTCAACGGTCGCCGTCATAGCGTCGCGCGTATTGACCGCGCGGATAATTACGGGCCAATCGTAGCTTCGCGCGCCGTCGCGCACACCTGTCGATTTGAAGTCTGGCACGACGGTAAAATACTGCCATACTTTTCCTTCAAGACCATTTTGCGCGAACTCTTCGCGTAGAATGGCGTCGGATTCGCGCACCGCTTCCAAACGATCGCGCGTAATAGCTCCGAGACATCGCACGCCAAGACCTGGACCGGGGAACGGCTGGCGATATACCATATTGTCGGGCAGACCAAGCGCCTTGCCAACGACGCGCACTTCGTCCTTAAAAAGGAACTTAATCGGTTCGACGAGCTCGAAATTGAGATCTTCCGGAAGACCTCCGACGTTATGGTGCGCCTTAACTGGACCGCTTTCGAGAATATCCGGATATATTGTTCCCTGCGCGAGAAACTCCACGCCTTCTAGTTTGCGCGCCTCTTCTTCAAATACGCGAATGAATTCGGCGCCAATAATCTTACGTTTCTGTTCCGGTTCGGCTACGTTTGCGAGTTTGTCGAGAAATCGATCGATCGCGTCGACGTACACGAGATTCGCTTTCATCTGATTGCGAAAGACCTCGACTACCTGCTCCGGCTCGCCCTTTCGCAGTAGACCATGATTGACGTGAACGCAGGTCAACTGCTGACCGATCGCTTTAATTAAGAGGGCGGCGACGACAGACGAGTCGACGCCTCCCGAGAGCGCTAGTAGCGCGCGTTTCGAGCCGATCTGTGCGCGCAACGCCGAGAGTTGCTCTTCGATAAACGCGTTTGCGAGCTCCGGCGTCGTGATTCGTTCCATTGATTCCGGACGACGATTGCTTGTCATTTGCTTTAGTTCCTTATTGCGGTCTGTTATTATTCACACGGCGCTATCGACTCGCGCCCTATAGTATTATAGACAACTGCGCCGATCTTGCAATTGAACACGACGCAACGACGGCTTTTTTATGGAAGCAATAGTACCAGACCAAACGCCGCCCCTTGAAATTCCGGTAAAAACAGTTTTAATGACGTGTGATGAGCGCACGCGCAACTTTAAAAGCGCGGCGCGCAGTTCAACGAAACGAGAACAGCAGAGGAATCGAACGGTGGACTTTTTAGAAGTTGCAAAACGCGCGGCATTGGAAGCGGGCGCGTTACTGAAAGAAAAAATGGGTAAGGTCGGCGCGTATGAGAAGCATCCCGCCGATCTCGTAACTGAGGCTGACGTCGCCTCGCAACGGAAAATAGAAGAAATCGTACTAGGCGCTTTTCCGAACCACTTTTTTCTCGGAGAAGAATCTCAAGGCGCGACGCCGTATTTCGGGGAAGCCTTAAAGTCGCGCGTTCCCGCCGCGCAAATGCTCAAAGAGTCGCAATGCGGTTCTCGCGCGCCGAACGAAAAGCCATATACGTGGATTGTCGATCCGCTCGACGGAACGACGAACTTCGTGCATCGAACGCCGTTTTTCTGTTCTTCCGTCGCGCTTGCGCGTGGTAACGAAATTTTATGCGCCGCTATCTATGATCCGAATCTCAACGAACTCTTTACCGCCGAACAAGGGGGCGGCGCCTATCTTAACGGCGCAAGAATTATGACGAGCGATATCAAGCGTCCCGCATTTGCATTGACGTCGTTCTCTTTCGCGACTCAAACCAGGTTCGATTCTCCCGATTATGTTGCGTTTCGACGTTGCGTTACCGTTTGTCAAGCGATGAGGCGCTCAGGTTCGACCGCGCTCAATCTCGCATACGTCGCCGCCGGTCGGCATGACGCGACTAGTTGTCATTGCGCGCATCCGTGGGACGTGGCCGCCGGCGTCTTACTCGTGCGCGAAGCGGGAGGACTGGCGACACATACTGACGGTCGACCCTTCGATCTTGCCGTTCAACCGCTTCTCGCGACCGCTAATTCCGACCTGCATCGCGCTTTTCTATCGTTACTTAACGATTGATAAGCGTTCTCTTTTACAAATTCGACCCCGGAACAAGGCGAACCAAGTTCCGGGGTCTTAGTCGACATTCGTCGACCTTACGGTCGCAACGCTACAGGAACGTGGCGATTTACGTTGCGCCGTAATTTACACGCGCATTATTCTGCGGCGTTTTCGGATTCAGTAGTTGCAACGTCCGGCTCCGTTTCCGCTTTGGATTCTTCCGCCTTGATTTCTTCGTCAGCTTTGGGCTCTTCGCTAATTTGTTGTTCCGTCTTTTTGTCTTTACAATCCTTGCATTCCGGATTGTCGCATCCTGGACATTTCGGTTTGTCGCCAGGTTTCCCGAACTGCGGCGCCTTATGGTCGAATCCCGGATTACCAAAGTGCGGTCCTTGCGGTCCAAAACCCGGATTACCAAAGTGCGGTCCTTGCGGTCCAAAACCCGGATTACCAAAGTGCGGTCCTTGCGGTCCAAAACCCGGATTGCCAAAATGCGGTCCTTGCGGTCCAAAACCCGGATTGCCGAACTGTGGTCCATGCGGTCCAAAACCCGGATTGCCAAAACGCGGTCCTTGCGGTCCAAAACCCGGATTGCCAAAATGCGGTCCTTGCGGTCCAAATCCCGGTTTGCCGAATTGTGGTCCATGCGGTCCAAAACCCGGCGCTCGATTCATCATAGCGGCGTGCATCATGAACGGAGCTGCTTTCTCAAAGAGCGCCTTTTTGGCTGCTTCTTGTTCTTCTTTGTCGATGACGCCGTCGCCGTTTTTATCTGCTTTCTTAATGGCTTCCGTAACTTTTTCGGTTAAAGTAGCAACGTCAATATTGCCGTCTTCTTTAACGAAATCGAACTTTGGAAGTTCAAATTTCGGCGCCTTGTTTTCATCCCACTTGGGGAACTCCGGCTTGCCCTTGTTATCCCATTTTGGGAACTCCGGCTTGTCCTTGTTATCCCATTTGGGAAACTCTGGCTTGTCCTTGTTATCCCATTTGGGGAACTCTGGCTTCGGCATAGCGTCGAGTTCTTCTCGTGTCAAGAATCCGTCGCCGTCTTTGTCAGCGGCCTTCATGCCGTCCTTGAACTGTTGCGGCGTGTTTTCCGGGAGCTTAGCTATTTCGAGTTTGCCATCCTGGAATGGATTCACGAATAGGGTCTGAGGTTGTCCGAATTGGTGAGGGCGTCCGAATTGGCGACCGCCTTGCGGATTGAACTGCCCAAATTGCGGAGTGCGACCATTCCTTCTTCCATGACCCTGACGTTGACCAAATCTTTCTTGACGCATAGCTTTGAGTTCGTCTGGCGTGAGGAATCCGTCGGAGTCTTTGTCGGCTTTTTTGAGCGCTTCCTTCATGGGTTCAGGAGTCTTGTCGGAGAGGAGCGCTTTTGTAAGATCGATCTTACCGTCTTCTGTTCGAGCGTCTTGCAGGAATCGCGCTTGACGAGGGGTTTCTTTCGCGTCTTGGTTCTGAGCTTCGTCTGCGAAAGCGAAGGTTCCGGCGGAGACGAGAAGCGCTGTGGCGATTAGCATTGTTTTTTTCATAGCAGCCTCCTATTGTGCGAGTGTTTCACTATCTTAGCACAAACGACGTTGGCGTAGTCAAAATGAAACTGATATTTTGTTTGAGCGTTATTTTTGACGTTATTATAACGATTGAAAAAACCTTGTCATTTTCGTCGTTACATATGGTTAAACTTCCAATAGCGCAATAAGTTTCGATGTAATCTCAAATATTTGTCTTTTCTTTTGCGATCAATTCTTAACGTCGAGGTTTCGACGTCAACGACAGTGTTTTTATGATAACGGAGAATAGAGTAATTTATTGACAAGTCATGTGTTGACAATGAGAATTATTCTGAGCCATTATATTAGCTTGACACTGTTGTAAATCAAACGTAAATGGAAAACTTTCTCCTGAATGCGTTTGGTTATGTTGGCTCTGCCATTCTATTGAACAATTTGGAGCTTGGTTTATTGACTCAAAATTCTTTTTCACTTCCACTTCAAACTGAGTTAATCCAGCGAGAACGTCGTTTGTTTCATGAGCGAATGGAAGAGTTCCGAGTTCATTGCCTGATTCGGCGTTCTGCCAGAGGGGATCAGTCTGAGCAATGTATTGGTCTATTTCGGCGAGCCAACTCATTTCCTCTTCTGAGAGTTCGTTGTTTAAAGGTGAGAAGTCGGCAAATTCGGAACTACCGTTCTGTAGACTGTTGGAGTTGGATTGTGAATTCGCTCCGGCAAGTTCCATATTAGCGCGGCGGTAGAACTCGAATTCCGACTCATTGGGGATGTTTTTATACTCCTCGTCTGTTAGGAACCCATCGGAATCGGCGTCGGCGAACTTGAAAGCTTCGATTCGCTCTTGCGAGAATTTATTCGAGGCGATAACAAAAGAGAGATCGATTCTTCCATCTTCGGTTCGAGCGTCTTCGAAAACTCTACCCGTTTGTTTGGGCGTCTCTTTGAGAGACTCGCTGTTGTATATTGATATTGCGATCATACCGAGGATAATACCAAGAAGTAGCTTTTTCATTGTCTGACCAGTTTGTTCGTTCGTTTGCCGAAGGCGTTCAACAGCGTTCGTTGTGTCAGGAAATCAACAGATTATAGTGAAGCGCGATTTTCTAACGAGTCAATTGCGACGCGGCGGCTTTGAATCTCAAATAAGAGCGCGAAAAGTCGGGCGTTCATTTCATCTTCGATCATTTGCCGCTCATGCTTGACTTTTGCTTCCTCCGCCCATTTGCTTGCCAGTTCTGGTAACGACTTGTACTCTTCGACTGAGATTAGCCCGTTCTTATCGAGATCTGCCTCTTGAAAAGCGGCTTTTCTTTCGTCTGTCAATAGCGTCGATGCGAGCAAACTCGACAGCATATACGAACCGTCTGCGGTTTTCGCATTCTCAAGTAACGTTTTAGGACGTTTGACCGTTCGATTCGCCCGTTCCGAAACGTAGCAGGAGTAAGATGCAACCGATGCGATAAGTAAGATCGTAAATAGTAGTTTCTTAATCATCTTAATTGGATTTTAATCTAGGATGTTATATGTTGTCGACTAGCGCTTAGCGCGCCCCGTTGTCTTATTAAACCCCGTCTTACTAGTTAGGTTTCGACCCAATCTTTCAATCTTGAAATTATTTTCATCAGTTTTGTCTCGCGCTAGTCAAAAAAGAAAAACGCCGCTCGGAACTCCCAACCGAGCGGCGCGATGAGAAAAGGCAGCGTCAGCGTCCGCTGCTTTTCTAATGCGTCGTGAATGGACGGCTCAGCGCTTTAGAAGCCGAAGTCAACTGGACCGCGAGGGCGAGGCGTCGGTTGATTTTCACCCCCGGGACGCCCCCAATTGCCGCCTCCGAATCCCGGTCGACCGAAACCGTTTGGTCCGCCAAAACCAGGTCCAACGCCTTGCTGGACGCCTAGAACTCGATTGATATAGAATGGCAACATCGGTGATTTTTCACGAATCAGCTCGGCGAGTTCTTTGAGTTCGCTGTCGTCGACGATTCCATCTTCATTTTTATCCGCTTTCTTAATAGCGTCGGCTAGTTTTTCTACGTCAATATTTCCGTCGTCTGTAACGAATTCCGGTTTGGTTCCTTCTGGAAATTGGAATTTCGGACGCGGCAGATTGCGCATTTCTTCCATTGAAACAAACCCGTCTTCGTCTTGATCCGCCTTCTTAAAATTCTCTTTCATTTCTTGCGGCATATTTTCCGGTAATTTCGCTAGTTCCAACTTGCCGTCTTTCATAGCGTCGCCGAAGAATCCTGGACCTAGACGTCCGGGTTGTCCCATACGCCCGTCTTGCGGTCGGTCGCCTTCCGGTCGCCCTTGTGGTCCGCGATCGCCATTTGGACGACCTTGCGGTCGGTCGCCTTCCGGTCGCCCCTGCGGTCCGCGATCGCCGTTCGGTCGACCCTGTTGACCAAATCTGCCGAAGGGCTGGGGACCGAACGCCGGTTGTACGCTGAGTTCACGATTTAGGAACATCGGAAGCGCGGGATAATGCTCGCGCACAAATTCCGCGATCGCGCGTTGTTCGTCCTCGTTTATGACGTTATTGGAGTCGGCGTCCGCCTGTTTAATTGTCTCTATCGTTTTTTCAACGATAAACGCGTTGTCGTCGTTGAGAAACTCGGGCTTCTTACCGTCGGGGAATTGGAATTTCGGACGCGGCATAGCGCGCATTTCTTCGACGGAGACGAAACCGTCCTCGTCTTTGTCGGCTTTTTGTAGCGCTTCCTTCATTTCGGGCGGGAAGAATTCCGGCAACTTCTTTAGGTTGAGTTTCCCGTCTTCCATTGCGTCGCCAAATCCGGGACGTTGCATACCCATTGGACCGGGTTGCCCCATGCCGGGACGGTCGCCGCCCGGGCGACCTTGCGGACCGCGTGGGCTTTGACCGCGACGCTCCTGCGGCGCGCCGTCGCCGCGTCGACCGTTGGCGCGTCCTTCGCGATTACCCGCGTTACCCCACATGGAACGCATTTCGTCTTGGGTTAGGAACCCGTCGCCGTCGGCGTCCGCCTTCATAAAGGCAGCCTTCCGTTCTTCGGGCATTCTCGTATTCGCCTGAATTTTCGAAAGATCGATTCGTCCGTCTTCAGTGCGCGCGTCCTGAAGAATGCGTCCTGTCGCGCGTTGTTCGTTATTCTGCGCGCCGGCGATTTGATACGAGGCGACGCCGACAAGCGCCGCTAAAATTAGGAAGAGACACTTTTTCATAGAAGAACCCTTTTCAGTTGGCGCAACTTAGTCGAGCAAGCTCCTGCTATGAACGTAAGCTGCGGCGTCCTATATTCGAATCGGCGACTTAATTTCCAAATCTCGCCGAAGTTTTCAACCATGACGCGTCGTCTGCGTCTTTCACGCAATTAAACTGCGAATGCGCCGCAAGGTTTCGACGAAAAAAATTTTTTTCCGATGAAACTGTTGAGCCAACGTTGTTCTAGGATTCTTGTAGGGGCGCGCGATAAAAAGAACTTCGCCGTGAACATCCTTCACGACGAAGCCGCCTCACGCAGACCGTCGCACAGCGGCGACGGTGAACTTTAGCGATAAAATTGCCTGATCGACAACCTATAGATTAACGTTCGTTTCCCCTCGCGCGCGAGTGAGGGTTGCGGCGAGCGCGTCCATATCGACCGTCTCTGAGACAAAGCGACAACTGCTGTCCGCGAAAAGAACGTTTGTTCCCGAAGGATGCCAACTACGCGCTTCATACTGATACGCCGAGCATTCGGAACAACTCCAATCGAAAGTACCCGAATTGAAGTGCGAGCAGGTTGGTCGATAATTAATCGGCGCCTTGGTTTTGCGGAAAATATTCGTGCCGACAATCCAGCTCCCGTTGTCGTACGTCTTGGGCGATCCAGTCTCGTACGACGACGCTTCCATAACCATAATCGTATTTGACGTGCCGTCCGTAATATCGGAAATCCTAATCCCGCGACCTTCGAAAAGACAACCAAGATTGTCGTGTTTCAGCGTCCACCCGTCCGTTGTTTCCGAGCCGTACGCAGAAATCTTTTCCGTTACGACGCCCGCATAGTGCGTCGGAGCAAGCTCAAGTTGCTCAAGCGCCCAGCCTTTATCGGGATTGTAGTAATCGATTTTGCGCACAGCGCGGTCGGGATCAGACGGACAGAGGTACATCGAGATAAGGTTCTGACCGGCTTTTTGGTTTTCTTCCGAATAGACCTTCTGTTTGAAGTCGACGAGATTCTGAATATTCTGTTGCTCGCAGAAGGGCAATAGTAGCGAGGACCATCCGAAGTAGTTGCCGGCGTCGACGCCATTTGCCTGGAGGTCGGTGATTTTACCCGGTGGGAACGTGCCGAGCACATCATGATAGTTATGGAACGAGATACCAATCTGCCGAATGTTATTGGAACAACTCATTCTCCTGGCGGCTTCGCGCGCCGCTTGAACTGCCGGCAAAAGTAACCCAATGAGAATGCCGATGATCGCGATAACGACCAGTAGCTCTACGAGCGTAAAAGCTCGCGCGCGCGATTTCCTCGCGCCATGTAGATACGAACGTCTATGAAAAATATTCATCGATTCGCGTTCTCCTTTAAAAAACGAAAGGAAACGGAACGACGTTTTGAGCGCGGGGCTACGACCCCAATCGAGCGACGCGTCCATCGCGCGTAGATCGACGTACGGACTCTCCGGAGAATCCGAAAGACGCGGGAAGGTCTTCTGACTCGCAGTCGCGTAGAATCCTCCTTCTCAGCGCGACGAGCGTCGCGCCAATGGCTATGGATGCGCTTGACTCGGCGCGAATACGCGTCAAGTCAGACTGCTTACAGCGGCGAGGACCGTTCCGGATGTGCGCCGGATTCCCTGTTATGCTCCACACTATTCCAGCGTCGCGCCTTGCTCTACGGCGCGCGCAAGGGAGGCGAATAGCGGAACCGCCCGCGTCCTCAAAATGCCGACGCCGCGCGACTCGCGCAACGACGTCGACGTTAGTTTAGCGCCTTTCGCAATTTCGTCAAGGATAGAAAACCCCACTTGAAGTTCGCACAATCAAACTTTATAATGAAAGCCGACGCGTAGTCTTGGGGTATTGCACGCTAGACTAACGCGGTTCACTATGTTTAGGCGGCGCGTTTAGACGCGCTTAGATTTCGTACGATACGCGGCCGAGCGCCGCAGGAGATCGAGGGATGTATTTTGGCGTTATTTCTGTTGCCGTGATCGTGCTAATTGCGATTGCCGTCGTTGGGTTCTTCTTGTTTTCGTGGGTGGTTGGCGCCTATAACGGGCTAGTTAAACTGCGGGCGCGCTACAAGAACGCGTATTCGCAGATCGACGTTCAGCTAAAGCGCCGATACGATTTGATTCCTAATCTTGTCGAAACCGCGAAAGGATACATGAAGCATGAGTCGGAAACGCTGGAAGCGGTCATCCGCGCGCGCGGCGCCGCGTTAGGCGCGAACCAAGCGGCGGCGAGCGCTCCCGGCGATCCGAGCGCTATGCAACAAGTCGGCGCGGCTGAGGGCGCGTTAACCGGCGCGCTCGGGCGACTGCTCGCCGTTGTCGAGTCCTATCCTGAACTGAAGGCCAACCAGAATATGCTGGCGCTCCAAGAGGAACTTACGTCGACTGAAAATAAGATCAGCTTTTCGCGCCAGAACTATAACGACAACGTTACGGAATACAATACGAAGCGCGAACTGTTTCCGACGAATATCGTCGCCGGTATGTTTAACTTTGGCGAGGCGGCGCTCTTCGAGGTTGTCGATCCTCTTGAGCGCGAAGCTCCGAAAGTGAAGTTCTAGTCGTCATAACCCTAGCGTTCCTCTCCGACGTTGTGCAACGCCGGGGAGCGACGCTCACAAAGATTTGCACGGCGGTCGATTCGCAATGAATTTTTTTCAACGGCAAGATCAAGCGCGCGCGCTCACGACGCGATTAGTCGTTCTTTTTATCGTGGCGCTCCTCGCGCTCTTTATCCTTATGCACTCGGTTTTCGCTGTTCTCTGGGGCGCGTACTTTGCGTCTGCTGGGTCGCATTCTTCGTCGAATTCATATTCCTCGAGCTCTCGCGAAGATTCAGCCAACGATTCCGATTCCTATTCTTCGAATTGGCGGTTTCCCGACGATTCCTCGTCCGAGCTTGACTATGCGGACGCGTTTTGGCGTCCGTCCGCTATGCTAGTCGACTTTCTTATCGTCGCCGGTTTCGTGCTCTTGGGCGCGATGTGGAAGATGGGCGAGCTCAAAGAGCTTGGCGTCGACGGCGTCGCGCGGTCGCTTGGCGGTCGTCAAATCGAGCGCGGTTCCAGTAAACCGTGGGAACGACGACTATACAACGTTGTTGAGGAAATGGCGATAGCGTCCGGCTCGCCGGTGCCGGCGATCTATATCATGGACTCGGAACCGAGTATTAACGCGTGCGCGTTTGGAGACGGTCCAGAATCTGCAGGAATCTGCGTAACGCGCGGCGCGCTCGATCAGCTTACGCGCGACGAGTTGCAAGGCGTTATTGGTCATGAATTTAGTCATATCGTTAATCGCGACGTTAAGCTGAATATGAAGCTGGTCGGCGTCCTCTTCGGCATAGAGATTATCGCCATGTTCGCTATGGCGGGTATTCAGTCGATCCGCTTCATCAACCTTTCTTCTACTTCCAATAAGAAGGAGGGCGGCGGAGTGATTGCGATTATCGTTATCATTTTCTTGGTATGCCTAGCGCTCTTTGTTATCGGTAGCGTTGGAATTTTCTTCGGCAATATGATCCGCTCGGCGATTTCTCGTCAGCGAGAATACCTCGCCGACGCGTCCTCCGTGCAATTCACGCGCAATCCGAGCGGACTAGCCAACGCGCTTAAGAAGATAGGATGTCCGACGGTTGGCTCGCGCATTCGCGCGCCGAAATCTGCGGAAATGTCCCACCTCTTTTTTGGAAGCGTTTTCAGCGGATCTTTTTTGGGAAATCTCTTTCAGACGCACCCGCCGCTCATTAAACGAATTCAAGCGCTCGAACCGAACTTCAACGGGCAGTTACCGCTCGATCTCACGCCTAATCGATGGGATAATGAAAACGACGAACCGCCTGCAATGGGATTTGCGCCCAGTCCCGCGCGCCCACAGCCAGCGGCGGCGCGTAGCGTACCGACTCCAACCGGCGCGTTTTCTGCCGCGACTGCGGCGCCGAGCGCGAAACCGACGTACGAACTCGATCCTCGCGCTATCTACGGAGGATGGGTCGACTCCGTTGCCAAAGAGGGCGCGCGTAGCAATAACGTCGGCGCGACCCGCGCGCATGGACTACAAGTAGCGAGTCGTCTCTTACAAGCGACGCCAAGTTCGCTCAACGCGCTCATTAATAATCCGATCGGCGCGCGCGGCGTCTTCTTTGCTCTACTCGCGAACTCGTCGCCGACGTCGTGCCGTAAGCAGCGCGATATAATCGACGTCGGAGAGTCGCCCGAAACGCGCGCTGTTTTCTATAACGCGCTACGCGACGTCTCGTCCCTGAACGATTCCACGAAACTCGTCGTTATGAGGACAGCGACCCCTGCGCTGAAGAAAATGCCGATTCATGAATATCGTAAATTCCGCGAAAACGTCGTCGCGTTTTGCAACGCGGACGGTAGGGTCGATCTTTTCGAGTATGCCGCGCTAGCCGCCGTTATTCGCGAAATGGACGTCTTTTATAGAATATCAGCTCCGCCGACGGTGAAGTATAAGTTTGTGCGGCAGGTTGCTCCGCAGGTCAAAACGGTTCTATGGTTCCTGGCGTGCGAGGGCGAGCTCAAACCGGGCGACGCTGAGAAAGCGTATCGCGCGAGCGCGTCGCGCGTCGAAATCAACGATCCGCCGCCGACGAAGCAAGATTGCAGTCTTCGCGAATTCACGCTTGCGCTTAATACGCTGGTTGAGACGAGTCCCACCGTTAAGGAAATCATTCTGCAGGCGTGCTATCAATGCGTTGCGAACGACGGCGTGATAACGGAACGTGAAGCCGCCGCAATTAGCGCGATTACCGCCGCGCTCGACGTGCCCGCGCCGATTTGGACCGATTGGATTTAACCAGACTACGGCGTTGCTCTAAAATCGTCTCATAGCGCTATCTTTTTGCGTTGCGATCTGCTATAATGGTCGCAACGTTATTTTTTGCAGGGTCGGCGCGAGCAGACTCTGCGGTTGGCATTACCAATATTCATACCGATATATTCCAGCAAGGAAGAGCATTATGGATCGCAGAACCTTTTTGTCCTTGGGACTGCTTGCGCCGATCGCGCTCAAATCGGGCGGGGTAGTGAACGCCGCCGTCGATTACGACGCGCAGGACGCAACGATTACGATGAATTTCGCCAAAGACCCTCGCAAGCCGAAAATGACAATGTGGCAGCTTCCCAGCCAGCATGGTCCGCAAATGCAAAGCTACGTTTTGCGCACCGAGACGGGCGAAACGATTATTTTCGACGGAGGTTGGGCTCAGGACGCGCCGTATCTGGTCGACCTCGTTAAGAAAGAATGCGGCGGCAAGGTCGACGCGTGGTTCCTCACGCACGCTCACATCGACCACTGCGGCGCGCTCGCCGAAATTTGTACGAACGAGGCGCTTGGCAATCAAATCGAGATTAAAGATCTATACTATAACTTCCCGCCGCAAGAGTGGCTCGACGAACACGAAAAGGGTAGCGTTAAGGACACGAAGGTCATTTTCGACGGACTCGCGAAATTTAAGGGCGCTAGCCACGCGCCAGAAATGAACCAGAAGTTCGAGTACGGTCCGCTCTCGATACAATGCCTCAACGACTTCGATCTCGAACTCACGATGAATAGTATCAATAATTCGTCGATTACGTATCGACTCGACGTTGACGGCAAATCGATTCTAATGCTCGGCGATCTCGGGTACGAAGGCGGCGATCGAGTGGCTAAACTTCAGGGCGAGCGGCTCAGTTGCGATTTCTGCCAAATGGCGCACCATGGTCAGCAGGGCGTACGACGTTCATTTTACGAGATCGTCAAGCCGAGCTACACGTTATGGTGCACTCCCGATTGGCTGTGGCGTAACGATACTGGCAAAGGGGACGGCTCCGGTCCCTTCAAGACGTGCGACACGAGAATCTGGTGCGCGGAACTCGGGGTTAAGGAATATTTCGTTATGCGCGACGGGCTCATTAAGTTGACCTTCTAGTCGTCCGAACCTTGCGCGAGAAAAGTAAAGCGCCCGACGATCGCGAAATCTTTTGCGATCGTCGGGCGTTCTTGCTTTGAAGCGGCGCGTCGGTTTGCGCTATCTTCGCGTTTGTTTCGGTTGCGCCGCCGTCCTAGTCGGCGAGGCTGGACGCTTGGGCGTCGCGGCGATCTTAGCGCTTGTGGCGGCGGTAGTCGGCGTAGCGTTCGTCTGCCGCGGCGTTTGAAGTTCGGCGAGTAGTTTTTCCGCTGCCGCGCGCTTTGCGAAGGGCGGGCGCGTGCCGAGCGCCGCGACGAGCAACTGGCGCGCCGTGTCCGACTGTCCCTTCTCGTTGAGAATGACGGCTAAATAATACGCCGACGCCGCGTTGATTTGTCCGTCTGCGATCGATTGCTGAAGGACTTTAAACGCTTCGTCGACTTGTCCCGACTTATAGAGAACCCAGCCTAGCGTAGCGAGGAAATCGCGGTTATTCGACTGCTTCTGAAGATTGCTCGTCGCATACTGAACGGCGCGCTTGCATTTTTCAGCGTCCCCTTGTTCGCAGAGCGCGAGCGCTAGCCCGCTCGCTGCGTCGGCGTCGAGCGGATTCTGGCGAACGACCTCCTGAAACGCCGCTTCTGCTCGCGAATAGTCTGAACGGAAGAGCGCAACTTTGCCGTACGTTTTGAGCGTCTCGACGCTTTTGTCCTCGGCGTACAGCTGCTGAACTAGTTGTTGCGCGTTATCAAGTTCATTTTCCGAGAGCGCGAGCGAGATCGAGAGGAGTAGCACGCGCGGCGACTTCGGATTCGCTTTTAGCGCGTCGTTGAGCGTCTTTTTCGCCATTTCAAGATCGCCGCGCGCGGCGTACAATTGCGACATTTCGGCGTCGACCGGCAAGGTTTGAGACTTTTGGTCGGTAGGCTCAAGTCCGTTCGCGCGCTGGAAGAATTGCCTTGCTTTCTCCTCCTGACCCTGCTGGAACAGCGCGCGCGCGTAGGCGCGGTCAAGATCAGGCGATTCGCCTTCTACTTTAATGAGTCCAAGAATAGCGTTTTGCGCGTCCGCCCAACGTTGTCGAGCGTTACTGTACGCGAGCTTGAGCGTGTAGGACGCCTTTGTCATGTTTTGCGCGCGTTTCGGGTTCGCTTTGTACGTTGCGAGCTTCTCGTCGCCCTTGACGGTGAGTAGTTCCGCCGCCGTTAGCTGACCTTCGCGCAGCGCTATTTCAGCGAGTAAGTAGTACGCTTCTGGATCGTCAGGGCTTTCTTCGGTAGCCATTTCGAGCGAGAGTTTTACCGCTTGGCTATTTTGAAGTTCAGAGAACCAATTAGCGACGACGACTCGCGCTGGTCGCGCGGCAGGATTATTAGCGGCAATATCGCGAAGATTGGCAAGGGCTGTGGCGAAATCTTGTTGGTTGAAAGCGTCGAGCGCCGCTTGTAGCTTTGTCTTTTCGGCGTCGGAAAGTTCCGGAGAATCTGACGGTTTCGAGGCTGACGTAGCTGGTCGAGAGGACACGGGCGCCTGTTGCGCTGTTTTGGGTCTAGGATTAGAAGTCGCTTGAGCTAGAAGTGAATCTGAGTTCGCTTGCGAAAAAAAGAAGGTTGTAAATAAGGCGCAACTGTAAAATATCTTTCGACTCTTTCGTCGCTCAGCTAATAGCGTCATGGGGTATTCCTTTGATTACTTGGGTTGATTATCTGCGTCCTGACATGGTTAGGATGCGGTAAAGTACAATATATTGTCAATTGGGTCAAGCGAGATTTAACGACCGGGAGTTGAGAATCAAATCTGTGAAAAAAAGAAAAAAGGCTCTTGTCGTATTTTGCTCTCGTGGTATACTGGCAAATCCAATTTGCGAACGGCAAGGTCGAGCGCTGGTTGTGAAAGAGATGAAAAATTTTTCAGAAAAGCCGCTTGACGAAAGTTGAAACTGTGATAGAATCATCTGAGTCGTTTGACACGCAACGCCGAGCGATTGGCGCTGACGTTTCGGACGCAAGTCCGAGTTGATATTTGATAATTGAGTAATGCAAGAGTGGCGTATTTTTAACACACTATAATTTTGTCGATGACCGGA